>NZ_JRAR01000052.1:0-547 GCF_000768935.1 Porphyromonas sp. COT-290 OH860
GTCGATACAGTTAATTACATATTAAAGATAGTAATAATCAGAGATATATACGACGTTTCTAACCGAAAACAGGCAAAATGCCGTGCAACGGTCTCATTTTTATGTTAAAATAACAGAAAATCCAAGCAAAGATTTTGGGGTAATAGCGAGGCGGTTTATAAAAACACATGCAGAGTTCGCACGAAATTGAAGGACTAATTTTTTCGGATCCATGGGTCAATCACTTGGGGCGTGTCCTACAATCCTGCGAGATTGATGGGAAGAAAATCTAAAATTTCCGCTTTACTTAGATAAAAACGCCTCAAACAAGATGCTATCTATGTGCATATTAATATCTTATAAATAAGTCGTTTTAGAGGAGTGTTTTCGATCGTCTAGGGTCAAGTGCCCAAACGAGGTCGAACGCAATCTAGAGCCTCCTAGGGGGCAAATACGAGGTCTGCTGTTTTTTGAGACTATTGCGCAATGCGCCGCTCAAAGTTTCTTGTATCTTTCTCGATGTTTTTTGAGTGTTTGAGCGGCTTTGGGAGCCTTGAATACTATCCCC
>NZ_JRAR01000053.1:0-151219 GCF_000768935.1 Porphyromonas sp. COT-290 OH860
TGTGCTTGAAGGTGTCAAATAACCGTAAAATCCCCATCCCTGAGGGAAATATCCCTCAGGGATGGGGATAGGGGGATAGTATTCAAGGCTCCCAAAGCGGCTCAAACACGCAAAAAACACCGAGAAAGATACAAGAACCTTTGAGCGGCGCATTGCGCAATAGTCTCATTTCGTGGATGCGCTCTCCAAGTTTAACTATCACTTGACAAAGTTCCTCTCTAAATTGACGATGAAACTCCAGTTGCTCCTCTAAAATCTTGGCGATTCCTGCGAGATTTTTCCTATTCTCGACTTCGATTTGCGACTCTGTTGGTTGTGGTAAATTGGAGATATTCGCTTTGAGTTCTCTGTTCTGTTGCTTGATTTCCTCCAATACTTCGAGGAGAACATTGATTTGGTCGTTCATAATCTTCTACGTTTTAGTTTCCTATTTGCTTGATTTCTGAGTTTACGTTGGAATACAAGTTCTGCAACATCTACGGCAGGCGCATTGCTGTCGAATAGGTCCTCTCCAAGCTTTTCTATGGCTTCGCTCAATTCTTCGATAAAACATTCCTCTTTAGGTAGGTCTGACAGAGAAAGAGCTTGCTTTGCATTTTGCTCTAATGCAAAAGAGAGTTTGGAGTAGCTACATGAGCGGTCGATATGCGAACCACTAAAGCTGACACCATCCATAGAGAAAATAACTCCTTCGATTTTCTCAGTTTGCCCCTTTGTTTTGAATTGTACTTCAACACCTCGCTTTTGCAGTTCGGAGGTAAGCTCCTGCCAGTTCGTGCATTTGGGTAGTGCAGCTTGTATTGCATCGAAGATGGCATACCTTAGTTGATCATTTCCTCTTAGGCGATGACGTTTTACAGCCTCTTTTCCTTCGCCCCATTTCAGCAGTTTAGCCTCGGTGAGTTCTCTGCAGACCTTTGCTGAGCGATACTTTTCATTACTGTCTGAAATTGTTTTCCCCTCATTATTCACTCGATTGATACAGATATGTAAGTGTGGGTGCTCTCTGTCAAGATGCCGTACGATGAGGTATTGAGTATCTGCGTAGCCCATTCGTTGGAGGTATTCCTTCGCCAAATCTGTCATTACCTTATCAGATAAACGCTCTGTATCTTCGGCAGAGAAGCTGAGAATGGTATGGCAAACAGGTTTCTTTACACTGGGGCGCATTGAGGCTTGTAAGGCAAAGTCATTCGCAATATCCGATGCTTGAGCATTGGCTCTTACGCCCTCGGCATGAAGGATTCGGGCTTTACCTTCTTGCTTACCAAGGATATAAGCGAGTACCCCAGAGAAAGATGTCCCTTTGATTATCTTGGCTATCATCTTTTCAAGTTTTTGAGTTGTTCATCGACCAAGAGTTTCAACATTCTTAGTTCAGTCGGTACAGTGGATACTCCGAAAGTATTTAGACGATGAGCTATCTGGTTGATGTTGTTTGCCATTCCTGAGAGAAGGCGGATTTTTTTCATTTGCTCTACCGTGATGCGAGCCTTGACTTGTCCCTCAGAGATGAGCGAACGCAGGTATTCGTTTTTATTGACACCAGCTTCGGAGGCTTTGCTTTTGAGCGTAAAGTACTCCATGGTGTTCAGTTTTAGTAGGACGGAGTAACGTCTCTTTTCAGATAGTTTTTTGGTGGGTCGTCCACCTCTATTTTTGTCTTGTATTGTCATTGTTTCTTTTGTCTTATTGATGAGACCATCGGGATTGTTTCGCCCTGATAGATGGGCGTTGGGGAGGTTTTGGGTAGCCCAAAACACAAACTTGCTTCCATTATCTACGAAGTCCTCTCTTTCGGAGAGGAGGCTTGGTTGGTCTGGCCTCTTCGACCACTCGAAGTTCAAGTTTCTCTACCAAAAGTTTGAGGGCTGGATTGCGCTGGATCAACTCGCTCAGCACCGATTCTTTGGTTTTGATTTGGAGGAGATAGTCGGCTATATCGTACCCTTCATGCTGGTCTTTGGAAGGAGCATACTTCTCCAAATAGTCGAAGAGTCGAACCTCTATTTCCATGGATTGCATCATCAACATTTTTTCTTGCCAGTATGCAGTCGCACCGAGATCTGGAAAGAGAATAACGTTCCTGCCCAACAGAGGCGTGAGGCTTCTACTTTTGAAACATCCATGTTTTCCTCCAGTAGCCAACCAAAGATATTGGGGTAGGTAGTGCGAGGCAATGAGAGCCGTCTTCTCACTCTCGACCAAAGCCACTGTTTTTTGAGTCTCTTGCGACAAAAGATGCTCCCCGAAAAGACATTGCCGTAGGTTGTAGTTCGGGCGATTGAGCAGACTATGTACCCACGTAATATGATTGAACGGCTTCTTTATCCTCTTACCTGTTTCGGGATCGTAAAGCATAATCTTACCAGCTCTCACTTGTCCTCTGGTGTCTATTTGCCAAAAGACCGTTGCTCCTGACCAGTGCCTGGAAGTACCGACATGGTAATGTTGCATAAGTTGTAATGCATTTTCTTTTCCGAGACGTCCACAGAGAAAGAGATAAAGATTATTGAGTTCGTACCCCTTTAGAGTCTTCTCCATCATTTCCCTATCAATAAAAGAGGGAGGAACGAGAACGACAGGTTTGTGAATAAGCTCAGAAGTTGAATGCAACTCTTCCTTCATTGCAGGGTGTTCTGCGAAATAAGCCTTGGGTGTGAAGTGATAGCCACACCTCTGCTCGTGGTCGCACCGCCCCACATTATCGGGAAACTCTATTTTACCCTCTGTGTCAATATAGCGAGCGAAGCATCGAGGGCGTTCGCATGATGGGCAGGTGTGCCGTGTCTGCACACCCTTATAAGGTTCTAATTTGAATCTGTAATTATTCATTGAGAAAATTATTTTAACATGAATTTGATATAAAGTCATTCCCAGAAAAATGGATGTCTAACCCTCGAAATCAAATTGTCTAACTTGTCGCATCACCTTAGGCAACTTTCGTCATCTGATTAGACAACCTTTTTTTGTGGGGTCTATATTTTCAGGCACTATCTACACTTTGCGCACTTTCAATCTGTCAAGAGGGGAAGAAATGCAGATAATGCAGAAAGTGCATCAGGTTTGTAGGCCGAGTTTTCGATAGACACCGTGTCGTTCCTTGGTAAAAAGCGTCCCGATATTGCGACTGAGAAAATCCTTAAAGGCTCGTTCTTTAATTCCGATACGCTCTGCTATCAGAAGGGCTTCGGCGGTCTGAAAGCTTTCGGGTAATTCTGTCAGAAACTGACGTTGCTGTTGAGTCAGCTGAGTACAGTCTATCACTGTTTGTACCTGCTGAGCAGAATCACGGAAATAATCAATAAGAGTAATGGCTCTCTCCACAGATATCAGGTCTATAGCGGACTTCTCACTTTCGCCACATACCCATCGAGCCAACTGAATAATGAGACAAAAACGAATGATGTAGATTTCTAATTTACAGTAGACTCCTACAAGTACTTCATTGGCCTCAGTATCGCATAGTCGAGCATGCTCTTCCTGCCACATATAAAGTCGAGCCTTGGCATCTTCTTCAAAAGGAATAATCTCAGGGGAAACTTCTCCTTCTTCATCTTTGGCACACGGTAAATCTATGAGCCGTCGAATAATCCCTCCCCAGCGTTTCTCTGTATCCTCTGGAAGCTCGGTTTTGCTCCATCGGGCTTTCTGCTGAAGATTGGGCATCACAAATAGAATGCGGTCTATAAAGCCACTACTCGAGCGTTCGCCTTTGGAAAGCTCTCCGAGAATCTTCTTCTGAATAGTGCCCACAACAGAGATGTAAGGATGCTTGATGAAGATAGAACTTCGATTCCCCTTTCGGTCGCTAATGGTTGCCTTGGCACTGAATACAGAGAGCCAAAACTGCTCCTCGGAGCCACTGTTGTAGCGATTGAAGTTCTTGAACCAAGCCGATAATTCATCCGTCCACAAACAAAGACCTCGCTTATTCTGAGCATGGATAAAACTCAAACCTTCGGGCGTGATGTCAGAGACGATAAACCTTCTTCGTATAGGCTCTGTAGGTTGCTCTGAATAACCAGCCTCTATACGCTCCTTACGGCTCATTCGTACAACATTGTCATACTCAGTGTAGGCTTGTTCGTAGAGTTTATTCTCCTGATAGTCAAAGTCAAGAAAAGGCTTCATTGCAAAGCTAAGTGGATGACTTTTGTTTGTGCCGGGGCGTCCAACTAATGCCACATAAAGCATTGCACTCTCTTGCCAACCTCGTTTGAGCTGGACAAGGTGTGTATTCCCGATGCCCACAGCGATAGCCACCAGCATTGCTGATGCGATATAGTCGATGGGAAAGCCTTGACACTCGTGGACTTCAGCAATGATATTTCGTATCTCAGAGGGAAAGATACCAATGGGAAAAGCAGAGCCTGAGAATGACAACCCCAATTCGATGGCTTTATCCAGCAGGACTTCTGGCACGATTGTTTGTTCTCCCATAGCCCATTATCCTTTGAATGATTTAGGCTTGTGTCGGATGCCTGCTCTTATGGAGGATAATTGTTCCTCTGAGGAGGGCGCATAAAGGATACCTTTACGTCCACTTTCTACCCATTGCAGTAGCTCTTCTTTATAGAAATATAGCTTCTTGCCACGTTTGTAAGCTAGGATAATCCCCTTACGGACGAGAGCATAGATGGTAGGTTTTGCTTTTTGAATGACTTCGCACGCTTCATCTATACCAATGAGAGATTTCTCTTCAGGTATAGGCGGACGCAATGCCGAGATCATCTCTTTGATGGCAGAGACCTGTTCGGTCAGATACGTTACCGCTTCAGGTAACTTGTCGAATGTAATTTCTTTGTCCATGTTCGCAAATAAATTTGTGCAGGTTGCCCTGCGAGTTTCTGATTATTTGCGAGCAAAGGAAATCGGTGTTCTCTCGGTGCGCTACAACTCCTTCAAGTAACTTTTGGATAACTTTCTAATGGGGTTAAATGCTCATTAATGAAAAGGTCTTTACAGAGAGGAATAAGGTATTTCCCCTCTGTATTGGTGAGCTTTCGTTGGATAGAACTCACCTCTACATCTTTCAAGGTATGGGCAAAAGTGTATTTAAGAAAAGTGGCGATCTCTTTGCGTGATTTTCTAAAAGGTTGGGCAATATTCCACCCGAAGTGCATCAAATCTATGCTCTTTAACTGAGATGATATTTTGATCTCTCGACTCTCTTCCTCTTTCCAGTCGGATGATAGGAAATGAGAGATTTGGGTGCAAAGGTTAGAAAGTTCTGATTCTACCACGTAGGGGGCGAGTGTTTTCTCTGTATAGGAAAGGACTGTATTTATCTTGTTCCGCTCTTCCTCTGCTTTTGCCAATAAAGCTTCTTGACGATATTGTTCATAGTTTGATAACTGAATCTTGGGAGAAGTGTCAAGTTTCTTCACTGTCCTTTCTTCTTTTGGGAACTTGATTAAAAGAAGAAAAAGGTCTTGTAGTATAGACTGTATAGCCAAGAAAAGAGCAGTGCTAATCAAGGAGGAAAGGATAAACAATCCGAATGCAGTGAAGCCATCCGCTCCACAATTCAGTGCAATGGAACAAACGGCTAAAGAGAAAATCATAATACATCCCAGCGTGATAAGCTGTGGAATATAGTTATCGTTGGTGCTTAAAGGCTTCATACTTGTCTATGTTTTGATGCAAACATAAACAAGTATTCATCACCATTTATCACTCAGGGAAATAGCGGGAAGTATAGGGAAAAGAAAGGAAATAGGGCGTTCTACTTCAGGGAAATTTTATTAGCCGTTTCTCGTTTCTTCGAGTTTACAAGGTCGGCATAGATTTGGGTTGTGGAGACGTTCTTGTGCATTACCATCTTGGAACCGTGTAGATGTCTTTTTCGTAGATTGACGGATTTTATATTTAAAAATTAGGATAACAGAGACTTGCTTTTACATGTAATCATCAATAGGAGTTGGACCAGTCCACTCCTTCCCTTGTCCTAGCGTATAATATTTGCGAACGCCGTCTTCGCTGAAAAATGAACCTTTATTGTGATGAAAATAAACTCCGTTAGCATAGGTGATTTTTGCTAAAGCCCAATTTTTTAATGAGTCATCATCGGATTTTGTCATTACCAAGATTGCTGCGTGATCATCTACTATTGTTGCATCTAAAATTATAGAAGTATAAGATTCATTTTTGCAGAAGATTTCTCCTTTATTCAAGTTTTTGTAATAGTCTAAAATTGGGTTCGTTGGGGTTTGTGGACAAAGTGGAAATTCTGAGGGGACATGCCAATTAACTTGCACGGCGTTAGGTATTAACGATTGCTTTGAGTTGTCCTCTATTCCGTTTTTTGATACAAATTGTTTGGTGCTGAGAATAGGACGATAAATCCACTCTCCTAAAGAACCTCCTTTGTGTTCAGGTCTTTCTTTAGCCCATTGAGATAAGTTTTGGAATGCATTTCTAGCCTCTTCTGCTGTTACAGCTCGCATCCACTTAAAGTTTTGGTCTGTTTTTTCATGACCATGGAGTATAGAGGGGTTTTCAATAAACGTTTCAATACTACCACAGATGTTTTCTATTTTAGATATAGTAATGGGGTTCAATAATACATTTTCTAGTTTTGTTAGCCAGCGAAGATTTTCTGGGCGATTATTTCTTCTATTTGTGTCGATATGGTCTACAACATGTTGCGGTGAAGGTGGCTCACCTATAAAAGCACATGCTACTATCCTATGAACCCTTTCTTTTCCAATATGAGCATACCCATTTTTGTTATCGTATTTTCCAAATGTCCAGACATCGTCGTCTTTGCGTTTTCTCATATCTTCCCTAGAGTGACGAAGAACAGAGCCATTGTCACGGACGGAATAAAGTTCTTCTTTGTAAATACATTGTCTTTCTTCGTTGAAGTCTTGAATATCTACCATAAAACGATATTTTGAAAAGTGTTCTCTGCAAATCTAATGATTTTCATGCAATTACATTAAGTATAGAAGCCCATTGAATTTATGATAACTCGGGCTTACAGCTCCAACTGTAAGGCCGAGTTGTTTAATGGCTATTTCAATGAAATCTTCTCAGCTGTTTCACGTTTCTTCGAGTTTACAAGGTCGGCATAGATTAGTGTTGTGCTGACGTTGCAATACGTGAGCATCTTCGAGGTTCTGTATATACGGCAGGAAATTTGTGCATATACAGAAATTTATCGGAGTATATACAGAAATTTATTTTCGCATATAAGAAAATTTATCGGAGTATATACGAAAATATCTCTACCTTTAAGTCGTGATAAAAGCACATAGATATTACGAAATTAAACCACTAATTAACAGTTAATTAAGGTCACTATGATTAAGATTAAAGCAATCGAGAGAAAAGCGGGCTTCGGCAAGACCAGCAAGACGCTTTGGTATCCTGCAATTCATTTGCATTCTGATGTAAAGTTTGAGGAGTTTATCGACCTTGTGGCGGACGAGACGACAGTTTCTTCGGCTGATGTTAAGGCCGTTTTTGACCGCGCCTCTAAGGTGCTTATCCGCCTACTCCAAGACGGCAAGAGCGTGGATTGTGGCGACTTAGGCACGTTCCGCCCTAGTATCACGGCGAAGACTGGTTCGGGTGTCGATAGCGCAGATAAGGTCGGCATCGAACTCGTAGACAAGGCGAAGGTTATCTATACGCCTCGTGTGAAAGTTAAGACAGCTCTCAAGGGCGTTCGCATGGAGCGTGCCGAACGCGTGCTCGACGTGCCTTACGCCTCTTCGGGCAAAAAGGACGAAAAGCCCAACGGCGACGACTCTTCCCCCTCCGACAATGGCGACCACGTAGGGCTGTAAAAGATTATTTCACTCTATTGAAATACTACTGTAAATACTTGATAGATTAAAGATATGGCGCAAAAAGAAAAAAGTATCACTACTGACACCATTGAGATTAAGAAATGCTTTATTGCTACTCCTTTAGGCATGGATAGTTCTGAGACAAGAAGGAAAGCAGATGGAGTTATAAAGTCTGTATTAAAACCAGTATTGTCTGAGTTAGGCTATGAAGCTATAGCCTCTCACGAAATAGACACTACTGGTTCTATTACTAAGCAGATAATAGAACATCTATTGAAAGATAATTTAGTTATAGCGAATCTAACAGAACTTAACCCAAATGTTATGTACGAGCTAGCGGTCAGACATGCGGTAGGTCTACCAGTGGTTTGTATCGCTGAAAATCATACTAAACTTCCATTTGACATATCAGATGAAAGGACAATATTCTACGAAAATGACATGTTTGGAGTAGAGCAACTGAAACCTAAGTTAAGAGCAGCAATCGAGTCTATTGCAACTCTGGCTGAGGCAGACAACCCTATATATAGGGTAAATAAAGACTTTAAAATGAAAGAAGTTGCAGTCAAAGAGGGCGAATCAACATACCTTATTTCGATGTTAGATGATATTCAGAGAAGATTGGCTCGAATGGAACGAGTTGGAGTGGGAGGTATACGCCCATTTAACCGAGGGTTAACAAGTGACCAAAAGACTATCTCACTTACAGTCTCACAGGAAGGAAAAAACTTTGATGAAGATTCAACGATAAACAAGGTCTTATCTATGTATAGTGATATTCGTACGGTGCAGGTTCACAGAAATAGGACAAATAACCGAGCAGAACTAGTATTTTCAGTTAAGAAGGATAGCTCGATAACACCTGAGAATATTTCTGAGATATTTAGAGAGGATAATTTTTTAGTACATAATATTGAACTAATTTCATAGCTAACTATCAGTTATTTAATATCATTACTTGCCGATGCAGAAGTGGGCGAAGATGTAGTGGAGGGTGTCGTCGCTGGTGATGTCGCGACCTGTAATTTCGCCGATGGAGGTAATGGCGTGCCTGAGGTCGAGTGTCAGCAGGTCAGTCGAGAGCCCCATATCAAAGCCCGAACGCATGCGCAGAAGAGCATCAAGGGCATCACGCAAGAGTTGATGATGGCGGGCATTGCTCACAATTAGGTCGGCTTCGCTTGCCTTAGCCGTATCCATTACATCGGTGAGTGCGCCTTGTAGTTCGTTTATCCCCTTGCCCTCACGAGCCGAAATAAATAGCGGTGTCGTAGTGGTTGAGAGCTTCGTTTGTAGAGCCTCGCTGAGCCCGATTCGTTCGGTCTCGGTGAGGCTTTCGCTTTTATTGACAAGTAGCATGAATGTTCGCTCCCCCCTTTCGTCCCAAATGCTCTTGATATAGTCCAGCTGGCTAGCTTCATTAAGACGTGTGCCGTCCACTACGGCAAGAATGATGTCTGCCTCTTTGATTTTGTTTCGGCTACGCTCAATGCCAAGGCTCTCTATGGTATCGGTGGTTTCACGAAGCCCCGCCGTATCAACGAAACGAAAGAGGTAGCCCCCAATGTGCATTGTGTCTTCAATCGTGTCGCGCGTGGTGCCGTGTATGTCGCTCACGATAGCCCGCTCCTCGCCAAGGAGAGCATTGAGTAGCGTGCTTTTGCCGACGTTCGTTGTCCCGACAATAGCAACGGGGATGCCACGCTTCACGGCATTACCGAGGCGATAGCTGTCGATGAGTTTTTGGAGTTTAAGTTCGATTTGGTCACAAAGTGTAAGGAGCTCGGTACGGTCGGCAAACTCTACATCTTCCTCGGGAAAATCAAGTTCTAATTCCATAAGCCCTGTTAGGCGTAAGAGCTCCTCTCGCAGAGCATTCAGCTCCTCGCTATACCCACCACGCAGCTGCTTCATCGCCATTTGGTGTTGTGCCTTGCTCTCGCTGGCGATGATGTCCGCTACCGCCTCGGCACGACTCAAATCCATACGTCCATTGAGATAAGCACGGCGAGTAAATTCGCCCGGCTGAGCCATACGGCAACCCTGATTGATAAGAGCCTCGAGGATGCGCTGACGAATATAAACGGAGCCATGGCAAGAAATCTCGACCGTATGCTCGCCCGTAAACGAATGAGGCGCAACAAAAGGCGTAACAACGACCTCATCAATGAGTTCGTCTGCCTCGACAAACTCGCCATAGAGGGCATAACGAGGCTTCGCTTCGCTAAGATGTACGGTTCTTTCTCGCTGACGAAAGAGCGGACTCACGAAGCGGAAAGCGTCTGCACCAGACACACGAATAACAGCGATACCACCCACACCCGGAGCAGTCGCCACAGCACATATCGTATCGGAAGAGAGAGGGAGATGCATTCTATAAATCAATGAAGCCAATTGTTATTCTTCAATATTGTAGATTCTATATCGAAGGGGTTATAAATAATTTTGTCTACAGGAACTTTGTACTTTGCAAAATACTCATAATGCTGTTCATACTTAATAAATCTAGGCTTACTTGCTCCTTCTGGGAATTGATAAAGCGCTTGTGAGGGGATAACATATACCTCCTTTGGCCGACCATTTATCCAACCAAAACCAAACACATAAAAAAGAGCAGCAATAGGCTCTCGCAAATAATTATTTTGAAGATAGTATTCATACTTCATTACATCTTCCTCCTTTATATAGAAGCTTTTAGAACCTCGCCACTTACATTCGACTGTAATTATGGTACCAGGCTTATAGCGAGAAAATTTCTTGTCATAAGCACACTCTAATAGCAAATCAGGAGCTTTAGAGCTTATTGGGCAATAGCCTTCTGTAATGTATTTGTCACTACGCCAATCAAGGAGAATCCAATACCCAAATTCCTGTCCAATCTTTTTGATGTTAGAATGAGAAACAACCCACTGTTCAAAACGATCTCCTTTGTACTTTTCTCGGTTTCTTCCCCTCCCAAAGAACAAGGCGTTGTAGATTTCTTTAATCCCAGACTTGACTAGTCCTCTTATTCCCATAGCTACAAGGTCTTATTTAAGTGCTTTTGCCCACTCCTCTGCTTTGAAGCCGACGAGGACGAAGGCATCAGAGATGAGCAGGGGACGCTTGACAAGCTTGCCGTTGGTAGCAAGCAGGGCGATTTGTTCGGCCTCGGTCATCGTGGGGAGCTTATCTTTGAGAGCAAGCTCTTTGTAGAGCACACCACTCGTGTTGAAAAACTTCTTGAGGGGCAGACCACTGCGGGCAATCCATTCTGCTAGTTCAGTTTCAGTAGGGGCTTCATCTACGATATGACGCATGTCTACAGAGATGCCTTGTTCAGCGAGCCATTTCTTAGCCTTCTGACAAGTGCCACAGGCGGGATATTGTACGAAAATCATCGTTAGCTACTTATTGGGTTTTATGTGCACAAAGATAGGGAATATTGAAGTGAGGGAAGTTGGCGTTGAAGCCTATCCCTTCGTCTTGATGTGGCGTTTGAGCTTCTTAATCGCCCAATCGTAGTGGCTAGAGGTCGCCGAAACGAAATAGCTGCCGAGCGAGGTTGTTCCCGTCCAAGGGAAAAACTGCTTGGTAAATAGAGCTTCGTCGGTAAATGGCTCTAAGGCTTGTAGCGCAGCTTGATGGCTATCCGCAAAAAGCTCTTTCGCTTTGCTTAGTGGTGTAGACTGATGCTTTCGCCAGATCTCTACATTCATATCGGGATAGGTGCGCCAATTGTATGGCTCGGGGAGGAAAGGGCTTGAAATGTCTGACATATTTCTCTGAACGAACAGAAGGAGTAGCTGATGCCATTCGTAGAGATGAATCAAGATATCTCTGAGGTTTCTATCCCGATCTTCGAACGAAAAGGTTTGCTCTTGCTCCTCTGGCGACAGGGTATTGATTAGTTTGAGTAGCTTCTCGTAATTCTCTTGGCTCTGCTGGATGAGCATTGCTTTGGTTGTAGGACGTGGCATAAGGCAATGTTTTAATCAGATACTTTTATGTAGCACAAAGATAGGGAATTGTGGGTGCTTATTCCGCCCCTATCGTGTAGGGCAGGGGAAAGCCTCGCAGCCTATTTCCTCGAGATTTGTGATGCCAGACGACCGATATGACCGCCCAGTTTGTCGGTTTTCTTGCTCATTCTTCTACTTTTCTGTTAAGATACGTAAAGGATTTATCCTTGTTTCTTGTGAAATAGAAAGGCACTTCTTGAAAATTTGTGGCGTCCTTGAGCAAGATTGTAGGACTGATTCGTCTGGATTGATGGGCTAATGCCGCAAGACATACCCATCAACTCGCAGATATTGATGGGAAGAATCTCTCAGAAGTCAGCTTGGGCTTGTTGAGATTGCTTGGAGTTTTGTTTTATGTATTTGTTTATGAGTTATTTATGCAAATGGCGTTTTAAGCGGGTATTGCCCCTGCGCTGGGAGGTAAAGCCAGAGGAGGGGATAAATGGAATCTAGGGCATGCTAGGGGGCAAATACGGCATTCGTGATTTTGAGGCTCGGGCAGACCCTCTGCTCCTAATTGGAGTTCAAGTAGCATACATAGTTGTATAAATATGTAATTGAGGTTTGTGGAGGTTGGATTTTGGCTACACGCTATTTGCGTTTTGTTTACAATGATAAACAAATAAACCGTAAAAAGCGTATGTTATTAGGTGTTTTGTTGGGCGATATTGGGATAAGTTTTGTACCTTTGCTAAGCTGTTATAGATATATGTAGCAGCTTAGTCATAGATAATTTAAGTATTAACTAAACATCAAATACAGATTTGTCATGAAGAAGATTCTGATCGTTTGCTCAGCACTTGCTCTAGTAGTTGGTTTGGGCTCTTGTCGTCCTAAGAAGAGTGCCTACCGCAAGGCTTACGAACAAGCTAAGCAGCGCGAGATCGCCACTCAAGATACCGATCGTACCATCACTTACGAAGAGCCAGCTCCATCGGCAAGCCAGATGCAGCCTATCTCTGTGCGTAAGGAACGTGTGTCAGCGATCGAGGGAGAGAACTCCAACAATCTCAAGCGCTATAGCGTAGTTATCGGTAGCTTCCAGAACCCAACGAATGCACGTGCCCTAAAGGATAGAATGGTTGAGAAGGGCTATAACGCTGTACTCGCCAAGAACGACTATGGTATGCTACGTGTGATCGTAGCGAGCTTCAATAGCCGTGAGGAGGCCGCAGCCAGCCGTGATGCGGTTAAGGCTCGTTTTGCTCCAGACTTTAAGGATGCTTGGCTACTTGAGAACGAGTAATGAAAATCCAAAAAGATTTTTCACTCAAGCACCATAATACATTCGGTATAGACGCTCAGGCGGATTGGTTCGTCACCTACGATAGTGTAGATGACCTTCGGATTCTTGTCCGTGACGAATACTTTCAGGAGTGTCGCTATCTGCATATTGGCGAGGGAAGTAACTTACTCTTCCTCGCCAATTTTCATGGTATCGTCCTGCGCTCTGGCATCACAGGCATAGAGGTGCTGCGAGAGAGCGCCGAGGAGATAGAGCTGCGTGTGGGCGCTGGTATGATCTGGGACGACTTCGTGGCCTACTGCACCGAGCATGGCTACTATGGTGTGGAGAACTTATCTCTTATACCCGGGCAGGTCGGCTCGTCTGCCATTCAAAACATTGGGGCCTATGGTGTAGAGGTCGAGCGCTTCATCTCCTCGGTACACACCCTACATCGGCGGTCTGGTCAGGAGCGTTGCTTCTCTAGAGGGGAGTGTGCGTATGCCTATCGACACAGCACTTTCAAAGAAGCGGAGCAGGCGGACTATATCGTCACACACGTGGACTTTCGCCTGAGCAAGGTCGAGCATCTCGCTCTTGACTATGCAGACCTCAAGCGCTACTTCGCAGAGCACGACACCAAGCCTACACTTACGTCTGTACGCCAAGCTGTCATCGAGATACGCCAAAGGAAGCTCCCCGACACACAGATACTCGGCAATGCTGGGAGCTACTTCATGAATCCAATAGTGCCAGCCCAAGTAGCCGATCGCCTACGCCAAGCCTATCCACAGATGCCCGTCTATCCACTAGAAGATGGGCGTGTCAAACTCGCAGCTGGTTGGCTTATCGATCAGTGCGGGCTCAAGGGCTATCGTATGGGGCGAGCAGGGGTCTATGAACATCAGGCCCTCGTATTGGTTAATTACGGAGGAGCGACAGGACAGGAGATCGCCACTCTAGCGGAGTATGTGCAGCAAACTGTCCTCGAGCGATTTGCCGTAGAGGTTTATCCAGAGGTGAAATATATCAGTTAGCCTCTTGTATTTAGTATTTTCATGAAGCTTATCATCTTAGGCTCTGGTACTAGTACGGGAGTCCCAGAGGTCGGCTGTGGCTGTGGCCTGTGCCAGAGTAGTGACCCTCGGGACAAACGCCTGCGTACCTCGGCACTTATTATCACTGATGAAGACAAACGCATCTTGATCGATTGTAGCCCTGACTTTCGCCAACAGGCTCTGCGTCTAGGGTTAGATCGTATAGATGCAATCCTGCTTACACACGAGCACTATGACCATATCGGGGGGCTAGATGATCTACGCACCATAGCTTGGCGCACAGAGGTGCCTATATACGGCCAGCAGCGTGTACTGCAAGCCCTGCGTCAGCGTCTGCACTATGTCTTCGGCGCTCACCCCTATCCCGGGACGCCTCAGCTTGTACTCCGAGAGATTGAGGCAGGTATATCCTTCGACCTCTTTGGCCTAGAGATACGCCCTCTGTCGGTGATGCATGGCAAACTCCCTATATTGGGCTATGAGATAGGGGAGATGACCTACATTACGGATATGAAAACGTTGGAGGGCGAGGAGTGGGAGCGTCTGTCCCAGCAGCGTCTGGTGGTGATCAATGCCTTGCGTATGCTCAAGGAGCACCCGTCGCATCAGTCTATTCGTGATATTTTGGCGCATCTGTCCGAGCTCAAGGATAGGCCCGAGTTGATGCTCCTGACGCATCTGTCGCACCATGCCCCCTCGCATAGGGCTATGCTTGAGCTCCTTCCTAGCCATATTCGGCCTGCATACGATGGGCTATGCCTCTCGTTGCAGCCCGAGAGTATTAGGGCGACCGAGCAGCCTGCCCCTATTGCCCCCTTTGACTATATGGATTGTGGGCGCATTGCCTACGCCGAGGCATGGGATTTGCAGCACAAACTCTTTGATCGGATCTTGGAGCAGAAGCGTAGGGGAGAGCCGACTGAGAGCTTCCTGCTTTTCTGTGAGCATAACCCTGTCTTCACACTTGGCAAGAACGGAGTCGAGGGTAATATGCTCATGAGCGAGGCCTACCTCAAGGAGCAGGGTTACGACTGGTTTAGAGTAGAGCGTGGGGGAGATGTTACCTACCATGGGCCGGGTCAGATAACAGGCTACCCCATTCTAGACCTAGAGCGCTATGGTCTTGGCTTAAGGGCCTACATAGACCTAGTTGAGGAGTCTATCATCGAGCTGCTTGCCCTCTATGGTCTACGGGCAGAGCGCAACCCTGCTGGGACGGGCGTTTGGCTCGATGCTGATAAGCCTGCTCTGGCACGTAAGATCTGTGCGATAGGGGTAAAGAGTAGCCGCTATGTGACCATGCATGGCTTTGCCCTCAACGTCAATACAGACCTAAGTCCCTTTAAGCTTATCAACCCTTGCGGTTTCAAGGAAGGGAAGGTGAGCTCGATTGCCCAAGAAGTGGGCTACGAAGTCGATTTTACTGTCGTCAAGCATCAGCTATCGGCGATATTTTTTAACAAACTAAAAGCCTTGCAGAACGTACAACGCCCGAACCTTTGCCACATCGAAGGCTAACATGGTTCGCTTTGCGCCCGTAACTGGAGGGTTACAATCAAAAATTTATGGAAGAATTAAACCAGACAATGCACGGCCTTGACCTAACTACGCCGTCGCTATTATTCTCGGCTATCTCGCTTATCTTGCTAGCCTATACCAACCGTTTCCTCTCTTATGCCTCTGTGGTTCGTAGCCTCAAGGAGAAGTATGATGCCGATCCCGAAGCTGATCGCACCTCGCTGGCGCAGATCCGTAACTTCCGCATACGCCTCAAGCTCATCAGAGCGATGCAGACTCTTGGGGCAGGCAGCCTACTTTTCTGCCTGATTGCGATGTTCTGTATCTACAATTGTTGGATGGTCGCTGGGGATATTACCTTCGGCGTGGGTATGGTGCTGTTGGCTGCCTCACTCGTTTTGTGCATCATCGAGGTTCAGATCTCGGTAGAGGCGCTAGAACTCAATCTGCAGAGCATCAAGGATCGCAAGAAAGAACATAGGGATCCGACGCAAGGCGGTTCATTTCGCCGTTTGGGTATGAAGCGCCGTGAAGGAGATGATGACAAGAAGGAGCAGAAGCAGCAGAAAGAGCAGAAGCCCCGTGAGTCCAAAGAGCGCAACAAAGGACAGCAACGTGAGCAGAAGCCTCGTGCAGAGCGTGAACCACAGCCTCAGCGTGAGCAGAAGCCTCGTGTAGAGCAACCCGCTCGTGAGTCAGTAGAGGAGAAGCCCCAACAGGAGGCCCGCCAGCAGCATGAGCCTCGTGAGCGCAGAGAGCGCCGTGGAGGCCGTAGCCAGCAGCAAGCTCGCCGTGAACCAAATACAAGTGCAGAGGGGACGGTCGCAGAGATTAGTCGCCCAGAGCAACCTCTGCCAGTAGCTTCAGCTCCAGCAGAGTCGGGAGCCACGGAGTAGGTTGGAATAGAACTCGTGTGAGCATTAGCTAATAAGGGGGTGTGCCGAGTGTAAATATCGTCACGCTCCCTTTGGTCGTTTCATGGTGGGCTTGGTTTGGTTGATTGCCAAGTATGGTTGTTGATGAAGCCGAGCGTGTTGCGTACCTTTGTGCTCTCTAGGATTAAGGTCAAGAAGCAGTCTGTCCGAGTGGTTCTCCCTCTGCTTCTGTGGCACGATGATATGAAGTACATTATAATATTATTTAGAATTAGAAAAACGAATGTCTTACTTGAGATTTAAGGCATTGGAGCAGGCCACAGAGCGTAAGGCTCTGCACGTAGATCCCGTACAGGCCTCTGTCGCTGACTACTTTGCGTCAGCTGTATTCACTCGCCAAACGATGCGCCGCTACCTCAGTACGGAGGTGTACAAGAAGGTATCTCGCCACATCGACGAGCGACTACCCATAGGCCTAGAGCTGGCCGACCAAGTAGCCGCTGCGATGAAGATGTGGGCGATGGATCACGGCGTGACGCACTATACCCACTGGTTCCAACCTCTGACCGATGGTACAGCCGAGAAGCACGACTCCTTCGCTAGTGTTACCAACGAGGGTGGTATGATTGAGGAGTTTAGCGGTAAGCTCCTCACACAGCAAGAGCCCGATGCTAGTAGCTTCCCACACGGAGGCCTACGCAATACCTTCGAGGCTCGAGGCTACTCGGCTTGGGATCCGTCCTCGCCTGCCTTCATCGTAGACGACACACTATGTATCCCGACGGTATTCGTTTCGTACACGGGCGAGGCATTGGACTTCAAGACGCCTCTACTGCGCTCACTCGATGCGCTTAATAGAGCCGCCACCCGTGTCGTCAATTTCTTCAACCCCGACGTAGAGAGCTGCACGACCTTCCTAGGCTGGGAGCAGGAGTACTTCCTCGTAGATGAATCGCTCTTCTACGCACGCCCCGACCTGTGTCTGACGGGGCGCACCCTGATGGGGCACGAGAGTGCCAAAAATCAGCAACTCGATGACCACTACTTCGGCGCTATCCCCGAGCGTGTGCAGGAGTTTATGAAGGATCTGGAGTACGAGTGCTACAAGCTGAGCATACCAATTAAGACTAGGCACAACGAGGTCGCCCCCAATCAGTTCGAGATCGCCCCTATCTACGAGGAGTGCAACCTAGCCAATGATCACAATATCCTGCTCATGAGTACGATGAAGCGAGTGGCTAGCCGGCATCGTTTCCGTGTGTTGCTGCACGAGAAGCCCTACGAGGGGGTAAACGGTTCGGGCAAGCACTGCAACTGGTCGATCGGTACAGACACGGGCGCCAACCTTTTCTCTCCGGGCAAAAATACACAGGAGAACCTACGCTTCATTGCCTTCATGGCCATTACACTGATGGCGGTGTACCGCAACAATGCCCTCCTAAAGGCGAGCATCGCCTCAGCCACCAACCTGCATCGCCTCGGCGGTCACGAAGCGCCCCCAGCGATTATCTCTTGCTTCCTCGGCAGTGAGGTAAGCGCCGTACTCGATCGCTTCCTCTCTAGCAGTAGCGAGGACGCCATCGTCATGGACGACAAGAAGGGCTATAGCCTAGGTGTAGGACAGATCCCAGAGCTCCTACTTGACAATACCGATCGCAACCGCACATCTCCTTTTGCCTTCACGGGAAATAGATTCGAGTTCCGTGCAGTCGGCTCATCTGCCAACCCTGCGTGCGCCATGCTTAGCCTATGCTCGGCTCTAGCCTATGAGATGGAGCTATTTGCCCAGCAAGTAGAGCAGCGCTTAGGAGAGGTTGGTGCACAGACGGCACTCTTCCAGACGATACACCAATATATCAAGGAGTCCGCACCCATACGCTTTGGAGGTAATGGATATAGCGAGGAGTGGCATGCCGAGGCCATACGCCGTGGACTAGATGTAGATGTGCATGTCCCTCGTCTATATGAAGCCTACACGGCAGAGCTGTCCATTCGTATCTTCGAGCAGATGGGGGTGCTCACTCGGGCCGAATTGGAGGCACGCAACGAGGTCAAGTGGGAGATCTTCGTCAAGAAAATTCAGATCGAGAGCCGTGTACTGGGCGACCTCTCGCTCAACCACATCGTCCCCGTAGCGACGAAGTACCAGACGATGCTACTAGACAATGTGACCAAGCTCAAAAACGTCTTCGAGGGTGAGCAGTACGAGGAGCTTGCCTCGGGGCCTAAGCACCTGATCGCCGAGATGAGTCGCCATCTAAGCTCGGTGCATACGATGGTAGAGGAGATGGTAGAGGAGCGCAAGAAGGCGAACCGCATCGAGAGCATGCACGAGCGTGCCTATGCCTACCACGACAACGTCTTGCCCTACCTCGCCAAAATTCGCTACCACATCGATCATCTAGAGCTCATCGTGGATGACGAGATGTGGCCACTGCCCAAGTATAGAGAGCTACTATTCATACAGTAATGGCGACGGTCAAGGATCTTACAACAGGCAATCTGCGTAGCCATCTGTACAAACTGGCTCTGCCCATCATGGGGACGTCTTTTGTGCAGATGGCCTACAGCTTCACAGATATGGCTTGGCTCGGACGGCTAAGCAGTGAGGCTGTGGCTGCAGTGGGGACAATTTCGGTTTTTCTCTGGATCGCCCACTCGATCGCATACTTCAACAAGACAGGTAGCGAGGTAACCATCGCCCAGAGTATCGGGCGCAACGATATCGATCTGGCACGTGTCTACGCCTCGCACAATACGACGCTTAGCTTCATCATCGGGGTGAGCGTCGCGCTACTCTTTGGCTTCTTCGCCACAGAGATGGTCGATCTGTACCTGCTAGAGCCAGAGGTAAGGGCCGATGCCTTGACTTATATGTACATCAGCCTAATCGGCTTCCCCGAGATTTTCCTCACGGCAGCCCTATTCGGCATCTACAATGCCTCGGGCAATAGCAGTGTCCCCTTCCGCGTACTGGGCTTGGGCTTGGTGTGCAATATGGTGCTAGACCCCTTGTTTATCCATGTGATGAACCTAGGCGTAGCAGGGGCAGCTTGGGCGACCGTACTTAGCCAGCTCATCACACTCATCTACTTCCTCTATAGGTTGCGCATCAAGGATCATCTGTTTGAGCGTTTCCCACTACTTACCCGCCTTAAGTGGCCACTAGTTTGGCGTATCACGCAGATTGGTCTACCCGCCGCCTCGCTCAACGTCCTATTCGCTCTGGTAAGCATCTACATGGGGCGCTTGGCCTCGTCGGTAGGCGGACACATTGGCGTAGCAACGCTGACTACTGGAGGACAGCTAGAGGCGCTCACATGGAATACCTCCCAAGGCATCACCACTGCGCTCTGCACCATCGTAGGGCAGAACCACGCAGCGGGTAAGCGTGACAGAGTGTACAGCACCTACCGCATAGCTCTGGCTCACACGCTATTCATCGGTCTTATCGGGACGCTCATCTTCGTCTTTTGGGGAGAGGGGTTGTTTGCTCTGATTGTCCCCGAACCTGCGACCTATCAGTCTGGCTCAGTGTACCTACGCATCAGTGGCTATTCGCAGATCTTCATGATGGCGGAGATCACGACCCAAGGGCTATTCTATGGTATGGGACGTAGCTATCTACCGGCTGGTATCAGCATCTTTGGCAACTATTTGCGCATCCCTATAGCACTCTACTTCATCTCTCTAGGCTGGGGCTTGGAGGCAATCTGGTGGGCCATCAGCCTCTCGTCCATGCTCAAGGGGTTACTCTCAGTCTTGGCATTGCTCTGGATTTACAAAAGGAAGCGCACTTCCATCGCCTAGAGGGGTCGTCCATAATATCCACTATTGGGGGCTGTACTTGGCTGTGCAGCCCCCAATAGTGTGCAAATATCTTCTTACCCGTCGTCCACTTAGCATCATTATTAAGTGTGCAAGGACGCAGGCTCAAGAAACCAGTCAAGCAATTAATAAGGATATACTATATCTTTGTAGTTATATGATAGAGATAGGAGACAAGATCGTCAGTATGGACGTCTTCGAGGTGCTCTTCGCCTGCGACTATGAGCAATGCAAGGGAATTTGCTGTGTCGAGGGAGATAGTGGAGCCCCACTAGAGCCCGGCGAGGCAGAGATGCTACGCAAGTACCTACCCGAGGTAGAGCATCTGCTCTCCTCTCGTGCTAGAGAAGTCATCGCCCAGCAAGGTGTCAGCTATATTGATGAGGAAGGCGACGAAGTAACCTCCATCGTCGGGGGTAAGGACTGCGTCTTCACGACCTATGATGAGCGAGGCAACTGCTTGTGTGCCTACGAAAAAATGTACTACGAGGGCAAGATCGACTGGATCAAACCTATTAGCTGTCAGCTCTACCCGATTAGGCTGACCAAATACAAGGACTTCACAGCGGTCAATTACCATAAGTGGAGCGTATGCAAGTGTGCCCTCAAGCGAGGTCGTAAGGAGGGCATGCCAGTCTATCAGTTTCTCAAAGGGCCTCTGATACGTGCCTTCGGGCAAGAGTGGTACGACCAACTAGAAGAAGCAGCTCGTCTGCTGAAAGAAGAAACGACTTAATATGCCAAAAAAGTGAATAGATTGAGAGAAGACTGGGAGCATCTCACTTTATTCTCCCCCCAGATGTTTTTGCCTGAAGGAGATTCATTATCTTCTGAATTTCCAAAGATTTCTAGTACTAAAGACTTGAGAGTCTTATCTCTATTCTCCGGATGCGGAGGGATGGATTTGGGTTTTGACGGAGATTTTGAGGTACTCGCTCAAAGCTTTGGAGGAGCTTCAAGTCAGAGAAAGGTTGTTCGAGTTCCAAGTACTAGGTTTAAGCTGGTATTTGCGAATGATATTATGAACGATGCGAAAACAGCATGGAGCAACTATTTTATTCGTAAAGGGTATTCTCCTGATTTGTACCATTTAGAGAGCATTATCAGTCTTGTCAGACGTCATCAGATGGGAGAGGAAGTATTTCCACAAAATATAGACGTGGTCATAGGAGGTTTCCCTTGCCAAGATTTCAGTTTATCAGGAAAGCGCAAAGGATTCAAATCAGAAAAGGATCATTTAGGAAACCACACTCTGGATTCTGCAACAGAAGAATCTAGAGGGATGCTATATTATTGGATGAAGCGAGTAATTGAGATAGTCCGCCCTAAAATATTTGTAGCAGAAAACGTAAGAGGACTTGTTAATCTTGAGAATGTCAAGGATATTATCCAAAAAGATTTCTCCCTTGCCGATAATGAAGGTTATATAGTTTTACCCCCAAAAATACTACACGCAGCAGACTATGGAGTCCCTCAGTCTCGAGAAAGAGTATTCTTTATAGGAATAAAGAAGTCGGCGTTAACCCCAGTGATTCTAAAAGAATTACTTTCTTCGGATGTGATACCTGATAAACTCTTACCCTACCCTAAACCCACCCATAAGTATACTCCAACCAGTGAAGGATTACTTCCTCCTGTTAATTTAAGAGAGGTATTTGCAGATCTAGAAGAGCCTGAAAATAGCTCGGATAAATCTCAACAGCAATATTCAAAAGCAAAATACATGGGAGGGCATTGTCAAGGGCAAAAAGAAATTAGTCTAGACAGAATAGCTCCAACTATAAGAAGCGAGCATCATGGTAACATAGAATTTAGAAGACTCTCAGAGTCCAATGGAGGGATAATGACCGACGAACTCGCTTTAGGGATGAGGGAGAGAAGGTTGACACCTAGAGAATGCGCCTTGATCCAGACATTTCCACCAGACTATGACTTTGTACTTTCAGGAAGTTCTGGTAGAAAAAGGTATGATCTGAGTCCGTCTGCGGCCTACAAAATTATAGGAAATGCTGTACCTCCACTCTTGGCCTATCACATCGCAAAGCGTTTAGAAGATCTATGGGAAACTTATTTTCATTGACATCTTGATATATGGTTATTTCTCTCAATAGCGAGCCTCATAGACAGGAGTTCAAGAAGCTACTAGATCTCCTTGTTATAGAATTAAAGCATGAGGCAAAGAAGAACCCTCAAAAATACAAAAATCTCTTAGGGAATCGCTTAGAACGTGTAACCTATGAGATTTTATGTAGGCTAGCCAATGGGACTCCTTTTGATGGCTCTATAGAACTTGTATCAGGGCAAAATTTCCCCGATATTATTGCAAACAAACACTATGGGTTGGAAGTAAAAACTACAAAATCAAATCATTGGAAGTCTATTGGTAGCAGTGTCGCCGAAGGGACTAGAGTAGAAGGAATAGAACGAATTTTCATGCTCTTTGGTAAAATGAACCCTCCCATAGAATTCAGATGCAGACCATATGAAGAGTGCTTAGCTTCAGTTGTTGTAACTCATTCTCCTCGTTATACGATAGATATGACCTTGGGCAAGGGGGAAACATTTTTTGACAAGATTAAAATCCCATATGACAAGTTAAGGACTAAGGAAAATCCAATAGAAATAATACTTGACTATTATCGTTCTCAGCTCAAGGAAGGAGAAACAACTTGGTGGTTGACAGGAGGCACTAAAAGCAAGGAGAGTAACATGGTAATTCGCCTTTGGTCTAGCCTGACCCAAAAGGAGGCTGATGTATTACGGGCGAAAGGGCTATTATTATTCCCCGAAATTTTAAGCAGTAAGAAAGATAAGTACGCCCGTATGTCTTTGTGGCTAGCAACCATTGAGTCTGTAATTACAAGTAATCTTAGAGATAAATATACGGCAGGGGGGCAGGAGCAGCTATCTTTTGAAGGCAAACATTATGCGATTCCAAAGATTGTTAAAACGTTGATAGATTTGCTTCCCTTGATTAAAGACCAACTTGAGCTTCTGAATATAGAGGAACTCCAGGAGTACTGGCCCGTTAAACCATGTCAATCTGCCGAATCTTTGTATATTCAATGGTCTAAATTAGTAGCAAAAGAAGCTGAAAGCCTAACTTCATTCCCTCTTGGAAGGTATCTAATTAGTGTTAAATAACTCAAGTATGAGGATCAACAAAAAACTGAATATCGCCGTCGTGGCAGGAGGCTATTCGGGTGAATATAGTGTTTCGCTTCGCTCTGCCGCAGGCTTGCTCTCATGGATCGACCGAGAGCTATTTACGCCGTACCTCGTGCGCATCGAGCGCAATGGTTGGTGGGTCGATATGGCCGAGGGCGTGAGCCTCAAGCTCAGCCTAGACGACTTCGGCTTCGACCTACAAGGAGAGCGCATCACCCTAGACTATGCGCTCATCACAATCCACGGAGCACCGGGCGAAGACGGTCTGCTACAGGGCTACCTCGATATGAAAGGTATCCCCTACAATACGGGCGGAGTGCTTACCGAGTCGCTTACCTTCAACAAATACTTCTGCAATCGCTACCTCTCTACCTGCGAGGGGGTAAGAGTCGCCCAGTCTCTGCGCCTACTGCGCGAGCAAGCAATTCCCAAGTCGGAGCATATCGTGGAGCAACTGGGCCTGCCTCTCTTCGTCAAGCCCAATACTGGTGGCTCGAGCGTAGCCACCAGCCGAGTGGAGGGGATAGAGGAGCTCGAGCAGGCCATACAAACGGCATTTGCCGAGAGCCGAGAGGTCCTGCTCGAGCGCTTCATCTCGGGTACGGAGGTAACCTGTGGTTGCTACCAAGTAGGCGGAGCGACCAAGGCTCTGCCCGTGACGGAGGTCGTTACGCACAATAGGTTCTTCGACTTCGACGCCAAGTATAACGGGCAAGTCGAGGAGATTACTCCCGCGCGCATCTCGGACGAACTGACCCGACGCATCCAAGCCCTCACGGAGGCGATCTACGGCTATGTCGATGCACGTGGCATCATCAGAGTAGACTATATCATCGAGCAGGACGGCTTGCCTACCCTACTCGAGGTCAATACAACACCGGGAATGACTCCCACGAGCTTCATTCCACAGCAAATAGCTGTAGCAGGGCTAGAGATTGGTGCAGTCTTGACGGATATTATCCAAGCAGGCCTGCAAGACAAACATTAACTTAAACTATGATTTTTGGCTATGGACTACGATAAGTATCGAGATATACGCCCTCTGACGCCCGAGGAGGTGCCGGGGGCGATTGAGATGTTGCTTGGCAATGCTACACTACAGGCTACCTTCGAGGCTCTCAAAACGGGCAAGAGCTGGGCAGATCTTGGCAAGTTCCTAGAAGGGACGGACTCGACGGACGAATTCAAACGCCGTGCTGGCTACATGCTGGTCAAGCACGTGATGGATAGCACTTGCTCAGCCGTTAGCTTCTCGGGCGAGGAGCATCTAGCACCCGAGGCTGGCTACACCTACATCTCCAACCATCGAGATATTATTCTAGACTCGGCCTTCCTCAACGTGCTACTCCTAGAGGTCGGACGTCGAATGCCACAGGTGGCTATCGGGGATAACCTGATGCTCTATCCGTGGGTAGAAATGCTAGCTAAGCTGAATAGTAGCTTCATCGTACGTAGAGGCCTACAGGGACGCGACATCCTCCTCGCAGCCAAGCAGCTCTCGGAGTATATGCACGATGCTGCAGCCGAGGGCATATCTATGTGGATCGCTCAGCGAGAAGGGCGCTCCAAGGACTCTACCGACCGTACGCAGCCAGCTCTGCTCAAGATGCTAGCCATGGGCTCGGGGCGTAAGGGTATCGTCGAGTCCCTACTACCGCTACACATCGTGCCTACCTGCTGTAGCTACGAGTATGACCCCTGCGACTGGCTCAAAGCACGCGAGATGCAGCTCAAACGAGACCAGACCGACTATCGCAAAACGAAAGCGGAGGATGGACTCAATATGCACACTGGCGTCCTCGGCTACAAGGGTCGAGTACACATGCAGGCAGGACGTCCGCTTGCCGATCTAGTTGAGCCGATTGAGTGGGACGAGATCAAAGAAACCGATCGAGTAGAAGTACTGGGTCGCCTTATCGACAAGGAGATCCACCTCAACTATAGGCTTTACCCGGGCAACTACGTGGCATGCGACTGGCTCAACGGCGAGAGCAGGTATCTAGACCGCTATACAGAGGCCGAGAAGCAAACCTTCGAGACCTACATCGCCGAGCGCCTAGCACTCGTCAAGATGCCAGAGGGCATCGAACCCGATATCGACTTCCTACGTCGCCGTATGCTCGAGATGTATGCCAACCCCGTGATCAATGCCGAGAGGGCATCGAGCGAGTAATCCACCAAACAATAAGAACTAGACAGAGACCATATCGTATGATTATAGCTGTTGACTTCGACGGGACAATCGTCAAACATCGTTATCCAGCCATCGGAGAAGAGATTCCATTTGCCATCGACACGCTCAAGATGCTCCAAGAGGAGAGGCATCGCCTAATCCTCTGGACGGTACGCGAGGGCGAGCTCCTTGACGAAGCCGTTGAGTGGTGTCGCAAACGTGGGCTAGAGTTCTACGCCGTCAATAGAGACTTCCCAGAGGAGGATGCGACCGGAGAGGGCTTCTCGCGCAAACTCAAGGCGGATCTATTCATTGACGACCGTAGCTTCGGCGGCTTACCCGACTGGGGGGTTATCTACCACCGCATCAAGGCAGGTAAGGCACACGACGCCGACTGGGGGCGCCTGTCGCTATTCTCCGACGACGTCTACCAAGCGCCTAAAAAGAGCTTTTGGGATCGCGTCTTTGGGCGCTAATCCCTCTATTGGTTTTATCGCGTGGCTATGGCACAGGGGGTTTGGGCATCTCAGCCCACTATAGACGTTCTGTATCTGACGGCAGGGATAGGCTGGCTACTGGGGTTACTGCTTCTGCTGCTAGTACCGGGGCTTATTGGTCTGACGGTCAACTCCTATCTACATAGCCGTACAGAGCGTGTATCGGCCTACATAGCCCGCTACGTCCCCTACTCAATATATTCGGGAGCAGTACACCTGCTCAACGCGCTACTAGGAGCCAATCTACTGCTACGCCTGATGCAGAGGCTAGAGCTATTTGAACTCAGTAGTGGCCCAGCCGAGGTGTGGGGCATCTTCTTGGGCATCTTCTTGGGGCTACTCGTTTGGTTTGCTTTCTACCGCATCAGCTTCTCCATGTGGAGCTACATCTACATGCCTGAGGAGGGTGCCCAACTTCTTAAGCAAGACTATTTCGTCATCGCAGGCATTCGTGGTCTGCTGATGCTCCCACTCACATTGATCTTGCTATCGCCCGTATCTACATCTATTTGTCTATGGCTATTAGGTGGCTCATTCGTGCTCTGCCAGAGCCTCAGATGGCTACAGGCGGTAAGACGTCTATGGTATGGAGAGGACTCCTATATTTATATTTTTTTGTACCTTTGCGCCCACGAATTGCTCCCCTGGATCTATTTAGTTCTAGGAATTAGCTGTTTGAGAAGTAGCGAATACATAGAGTACATAATATAAATGGCAATAAAGAAAATTCTCATCTCACAGCCACAACCCGAGTCTGGTAAGTCGCCCTACTACGACATCGCCGCTAAGTTTGGCGCAGAGATTACCTTCCGCCCCTTCATTCAGGTAGAGTCCTTGTCGACTCGTGAGTTTCGTAATCAAAAAATCAATATTCTCGAGCACTCGGCTGTAATCTTCACGACACGTAAAGCTATGGAACACTTCTTCCAGCTATCTGAGGAGCTTCGCCTGACCATGCCCGAGACTATGAAATACTTCTGCATTAGTGAGCAGGTCGCCAACTACCTACAGAAGTTTATTGTCTATCGCAAGCGCAAGGTATTCTTTCCTCCTACGGGAACTACGGATGCGTTAGTAACCCTCATCCACAAGCACAATAAGGAAACATACTTCCTCCCTCTACCCGAGGAGCATAAGAATGACCTGATTGATATGCTTACGGTGAAGAGGATCAGCTTCTCCAAGGGGATTATGTTTCGCACCGTACCTTGTACCTTCACTGAGGAAGAGCGTGCAGAGCAATATGATATGATGATTTTCTTCAGCCCAGTGGGGGTTACTTCTCTACAGCAGAACTACCCTCAGATCAAGCAAACCGAGGTGCACATCGGCGCCTTCGGCCCACAGACTGCCAAGGCTGTCGAGGAGGCTGGCTTCCGCCTAGATCTCTCCGCTCCAACCCCAGCCGCTCCCTCTATGGTGATGGCTCTAGAGCAGTATCTGGCCAAAGAAAAGAAATAGGCACGAGCCGAGAAATCGGATTTGGATAGACCTATCAATCCTATATACTGCCCCGTACGTACTGGTAAGCCCTACCTATACGTACGGGGTTTCTGATTAAAAAGTCGACGCTATGGCAAAAAAGAAATCGGATAAACCTCAAAGTTTTGTTTCCGAACAAGCAGGCCTAATCACCCTCAAAGGGGTTCGGGTCAATAACCTCAAAAATATAGACCTAGAGATCCCGAGAGGAAAGCTATTAGTCGTAACAGGAGTCAGTGGCTCTGGTAAGAGTTCGCTTGCCTTCGAGACCCTCTATGCAGAGGGACAGAGACGCTATGTAGAGAGTCTCTCGGCATACGCACGCCAATTTCTAGGGCGTATGCCTAAGCCAGAGTGCGACTGGATCAGAGGGCTACCGCCTGCGATTGCTATCGAGCAACGTGTCATCAGCCGCAATCCACGCAGTACGGTGGCGACCTCTACAGAGATCTACGAGTATCTACGCCTGCTTTATGCACGAGTGGGGCGCATGATCTCTCCAATCAGTGGAGTCGAGGTCAAGAAGCATACGGTAGAGGATTTGCTCAACTTCGCCTCGGCTCAGGTCGCTGGCTCTAGGATCTATTTAGTAACGCCTCTCTACCTTCCAGCAGGGCGCAAAATCAAAGAACATTTAGACATACAGCTCCAGCAGGGCTACACACGCCTCTGGCTAGATGGAGTAGTCATCAACATCGAGGACTACCTCGTGGGCAAACCCAAGAAAGGAGATGAACTCTATCTACTGATTGACCGCATGGTCGTGAGTGAAGACAAGGAGAGCCTCAAGCGTCTAGGTGATAGTGGAGAGCTAGCCTTCTTCGAGGGCAAGGGCAGATGCCGATTGGTCGTACAGTCGCCCGAGGGTGTACTATCGACGCATGACTTTAGCAATATCTATGAGGCCGATGGACGTATCTTCCAAGAACCATCGCCCGAGATGTTCAGCTTCAACAATCCTGTAGGCGCTTGTCCCGAATGCGAGGGCTTCGGTAAGGTGATGGGCATCGAGGAAGATCTAGTAATCCCCAACAAAGAACTCTCGGTCTACGACGATGCCGTAGCCTGCTGGAAAGGCAATGTCTCTAGCGAATGGAAGCGGTACTTCATTCGACATGCTCAGCCATTGGGTTTCCCAATCCATCGTCCTTACTGCGACCTCGATGCCGAGCACAAAGAGATGCTCTGGCGTGGTGTACCGGTCGAGGGGGATACATATGTAAAGACCGTGGGAATCGACTCTTACTTCGCCGTACTCCAACGTGACCTACACAAGATACAGAATAGGGTACGCCTCTCGCACTTCAAAGGCAAAACGACCTGCCCAAGCTGTCGAGGTGGACGCCTCAAATCGGATGCTCTATGCGTACAGGTGGGCGGCAAGAATATCGCAGAGGTCGTATCCATGACACTGACGGAGGCTAAGACATTCTTCGATGAATTGATCCTCACTCCCACAGAAGAAATGATCGCACGTCGCCTACTCCAAGAGCTTAGAAATAGAGTTGGCTTCCTCATTGAAGTTGGGCTAAGCTATCTCACCCTCGATCGCCTCTCCAATACACTCTCGGGAGGAGAGAGTCAGCGTGTTACTCTAGCTTCTCAGCTGGGTAGTAGCCTTGTCGGCTCGCTCTATGTCCTCGATGAACCAAGCATAGGGCTGCATCAACGCGACACCTCTAGATTGATTGGCGTGGTTAAGCGCCTAAGGGATTTAGGCAATACGGTTGTAGTCGTGGAGCATGACGAAGAGATGATGCGTGCCTCAGACTACATCGTTGATATAGGCCCCAATGCAGGACGTCTAGGGGGCGAGGTGGTCTACTCTGGCCCTACGGATGCGATCGACAAGCAGACTCCCGGACATACTGCAGCCTATCTATCTGGTCGAGAACAGATAGAGCTCCCTAAGTATCGCCGCCAATGGAATAACTACATTGAGCTTAAAGGAGCACGCAAACACAATCTGCATGGTTTGCACGTTCGCTTCCCGCTCAATACGATGACTGTTGTCAGCGGCGTCAGTGGCTCGGGAAAGAGTACACTCATTCGAGATATTCTCTTCGAAGGCGTGCGCCGTCGGCTCGCAGGCGAGTCGCTGGACGGAGTGTCCTGCACATCGCTAGAGGGAGAGCTTGGGAGCATCAAACAGATTGAGTATGTGGATCAGAACAACATCGGGCGAAGCTCTCGCTCCAACCCAAGTATCTACATCGGCGCCTACGAGGAGATCCGAAAGCTCTATAGCGAACAGCCTCTAGCCAAGCAAATGGGCTACAAACCCTACTACTTTAGCTTCAATAAGGAAGGCGGACGATGCGAGGCTTGTAAGGGAGATGGCTTCACGACTGTAGAGATGCAGTTTATGGCAGATATCACGCTGCAATGTGAGGAGTGTGGTGGTAAGCGATTTCGCAAAGAACTGCTAGAGGTAGAGTATCAGGGCAAGAATATACATCAGATCCTAGAGATGAGTGTAGACGAAGCGATTGACTTCTTCGACACCCACAGCAGCAGCCACTCTAGCCTCTCCCACACGATTATCGAGAAGCTCAGACCTTTGCATGAGGTTGGTTTGGGATACATCAAGCTCGGCCAACCAAGCTCTACACTCTCGGGTGGGGAGAATCAGCGCGTCAAGCTAGCCTATTATCTAGGGCAAGGCAAAAAAGACCCAACGCTCTTCATCTTCGACGAACCAACTACGGGCTTGCACTTCCACGACATCAAAACTCTACTCAAAGCCTTCAACTCTCTCATCGACAGCGGACACTCTCTGATCGTCGTAGAGCACAACCTCGAGGTCATTAAGAGTGCTGACTGGGTCATTGACCTCGGCCCAGAGGGAGGAGCAGGAGGCGGAAAAATTGTCGTAGAGGGAACTCCCGAGGAAGTCGCCGAATGTGAAGAGAGCTGGACAGGACGCTTCCTCCGTCCTCTCGTTTGATTATACGAGGGCAAATAGACAGGCTGATGGTGAAGCCTTGCCCCCTTAAACAAAAGAGCATCGAACGGTTGCAGGACACATGTGTCATAGTCAAAACTTAATTTCACCAGTAGTAAAGGGGGTGTGGCAAAATTTATTTTTGCCACACCCCCTTTACTCTCTAAAGAAAAGAACTACAACTTATCAATGATAGCTTGAATGTCTTTTGCTTGAGATTTGTTAACCAAGTCTATTTGTTCAATAGCCTCATTTTTCCTCAACCATGTTATCTTGCATGAAACTTCTTGAGAGAATTTATGTACTTCCTTATTTGAGCCTCCTCTAGTTCTCGTTGCAGTAACTAATATATCGCATTCATTTTCTTTGCAGAATTTGATGTTTTCGGTTAAATCGTAGTCCCTATCTCCTGCTGTGGTAACTGCAATTCGATGTCCCTTATAGACTACAACTTCGCGATGATCCAGATGTAATTCTTCGAGAGCTATTACTTTTGCTGGCTCTAGCAAACCTATTAGGATATTTAAAGTAGGTGTTTTACCCTTATTAGCACTACCGTATAAACAAATAATTTTCTTCATGATATTTCGTTAGTTTATATGCTTAAAAACTCTCTGCTCCTTTTTTACAGGCCGGCGTGGTCGCCGTTGTTGATGGGTGAAAAGCTGCCGCCGCTGTTGGGCTTTTCGTCCTTTTTGCCCGAAGAATTGTAGGTGACATCGAGCACGCGTTCGGCACGTTCCATACGAACGCCCTTGAGAGCTGTCTTAACTTTCACACGAGGCGTATAGATAACCTTCGCCTTGTCTACGAGTTCGATGCCGACCTTATCGGCGCTATCGACACCCGAACCAGTCTTCGCCGTGATACTAGGGCGGAACGTTCCCATATCGCCACAATCTACGCTCTTGCCGTCTTGGAGTAGGCGGATAAGCACCTTCGAGGCGCGGTCAAAGACTGCCTTAACATCAGCTGAAGAAACTGTCGTCTCGTCCGCCACAAGGTCGATAAACTCCTCAAACTTTACATCAGAATGCAAGTGAATTGCAGGGTACCAAAGCGTCTTGCTGGTCTTGCCGAAGCCCGCTTTTCTCTCGATTGCTTTAATCTTAATCATACTAGAGTTAATTTACTGTGAATAAATGTGTTTTATCAAGGCTCAAAAGTAGCCAGATTTTCGTATATACAAAAATAAATTTCCGCATATACTCCGATAAATTTTCTTATGTACGAAAATTTGCCGCCGTATATACCCAATCCGATAAGCGTGCCGAAAGCGCTACAAACCGATAGGTAGCTGGCTACTGGCATGAGTATCCCAAGATAAAGCCTTACGCCCTCAGATGATTGCTAGGGCTATTAACCGAAGCTCTCTGAAGAAGGGAAAAGGGGCTGTGGTAAAATTGTTTTTTGCCACAGCCCCCTTAGTCGTTAGGAGAGGTTAGACAGACCTCTATATTTTGCTCCTATCTGACGATACCGATCCGGTAAGTCTTCGCTACCCCAGAGATCTTCACGAAGTATGTCCCTTCGGTTAATGTATCTACTGCGACTGTCTGTAACTCCTCCGTGCACAGACCTTGAGCAACGATCGCACCTTCTAGATTATAAATACTATAGTATTTGCCTGAAGCTCCTGAGATCGTGATCATCTCTGAGGTTACACTGGGATAAACCTTGGCTAGATGTTGTTCCAGCTCTAGGGCACTGCTATCATCGTATCCAGGGTATGATTCTGCTCTCCCTCCCGCAGTGTTCCAGTTTAGTACTGACCAGCCCTTAGCTTTGGCTTGATTTACGTGCTTGATGGTGCATTGGTTTCCTTCTTGTTCGCCCGATAGGTCCACTACGAAGAATTTATTGCTTCTAGACACAGTAGGTAGGCTCTCGATGAGTCTACTCATCGCCTGTTTCTTGATCCCATTACTATAGCAACCGATCTCTTTCAAGGCGGGTGAATAGATTACTAGCTCGCTGAGCTGATTCTTCTGACATTTGAGATTTTCAAGCTTGGTATTCTTAGATAGATCAAGCTTCGTGAGTTGATTACCACTACAGTATAGCGTTGTTAGCTCGGGGCAGGGTGTCACATCAATCTTTGTGAATTTGCAGTCCGAGATATTCAAGGTTAAAAGAGCTTTATTCTTCGATAGATCAAGCTCGCTAAGCTCTGTGTCGAAGATTGTGAGTTCCTCTAGCTCTGGATTTTGAGATATATCTATTTTGGAGACTCCAGTTGCGTCAAGTTGCAGAACTCTCAGCTCCCTGAGTTTAGATATGTCAATGTTGGTGATGCCCTTGTTCCCAGAGTAATTTATTATAAGCAACTTACTGTCTTTCTCAGGGAGTAGCACCTCTGATAGCTGATTATTACCCAAATAGAGCTTGCTTAGCTTGATATTTTGGGATAAGTCAACACGCTTGAGCTCGTTGTAGTTAAGTTGCATCTGAGTAATCTCTAGGTTGTTGGATAGGTCTAGCTTGGCAAGCTTGTTGTTAGGGGCCCAAAGACTTTTCAGCTCAGGAACGTACTGAAACTCAAGCTCGGAGATAGCACAATCTGCCATATTTAGCACAGACAGCTTAGGTAGTCTCTTTAGGTCAAGCTCGAACCCGGGGAGTGTGCTGATGTTTAGGGCTATGATTTCGCTAAGATTACCTTGAGGCAGTTTGCTCATCTTCGTTTCGCTAATATCCAAAACCTGTAGAGCCTTTACAGATTTCAGGTCAAGCTCCGAGAGTCTTGGGTTTTGTGCAACACGTAGATCCCTTAGCTTGCTTAGCCCAGTTAGGTCAATGCGCTTAATCTGATTTTTGCTGAGGCTCAATACTGTCAGATTTGTATTGGCTGATAGATCAACGATCGCGATGCTATTGTCCTGAGCTGCGAGCTTCTCTAGTGCGGGGTTACCCTTAGTTTCTAGCTTAATCAAATTGTTGAACCCACAGAATAGAGTAGTTACAGGACCATATATGGTGAGCTTGAGGTTTGACTTCTCTGCATCAATAGTCCATAGCCCTTCGGAGTCAGTGGCTTCGTCATTCCAGCCTTCATTGGCATCCCTTTTTCCGTTGCCATTGAAGTCCACCCAGACTAGAGAGCGGTGTTGCTGAGCAGCCCCTAGATATATTCCCCATGGCATAGGCACAGGAGTATCTCCTTCACCCTCTGTCGCCTCTAGGACGATCTTATAGTCCTTAGGTTCTGTTTGGGCAGAGGCCAGAGGCATAGCAATGGCACAGCCAAGCGCAATGGCTAGACAATGTTGTAATGTTTTCTTCATAATTTTTGTACTTGTAACTGATAGATTGATGTTCTTAATGTACGAATAGCTTATGGGTGTGGTAGGCACCGTTTATTTTCACACGCACCACATATATTCCTGGAGCTAGTTTCTTTTGATTTGAGCGGGTAACAAGTCGTCCAGATAGCTCATAGACCTCTAGGCTCTCAACTAGCTCATCGAGTACGATGTAGCCATCTACAGCGTATGGACGTATGTGTTCGATAGCAAGAACGTCTGAGTTTGATGTGGAGCTATTCCACCAGATTGTCTTGGAGGCATACACCTGTCGTTTGTCATGATTGATAGCCGACATATTCTGATGTGCGAAAACTACAATCTTTAGATTCTCCGTCTTCCAATTCTTATCGTAGGCCACATCTTTAATCTCTAGGGCAAATGACCCATCAGCCTCTAGCTTGATCTCTTGTCCAAGAGGAGGTGTGAGAAACTTCCGTGCCACTTGGTCGTGTGTGAAGCTTTTGGGAGCGTTCGACTGGTTGATAGATGGGACGTGATCCTCTGTAATTACAGCTGTCAGATACAAGTCTTCCGAGTCTATATAGCCAGTCTGTCCTTTGACAACTAGGTTGATCTTGCCTTCCTTAGCTGTAGATGCAATCTCGGTGAAACGGAGTGCTTCTTTTATGTTCTTAGCCTTTTCGTATTTAGCTTCTTTGACTGAATATTTGCCAACGAGAGAGTTTTGGTCCTTGTCATCTGATACTCTATTGAGCATCAGAGCAGGGGCGTATGTCTCTCCCGGAGTAAAGGAAAAATACATTACTGGCACGGACTCTGCGATCGTGAAGCTGTCCTCACCATAGCCGACGTGGTGGGCGATCACACTTACCTCCATACCGTCTGCTTTCATCTGTCCGATAAGTTCTCTAAGTGGCTTTTCGGATGCAGGGCAGTTGGGACATCTCTCCGTTGTGAAGCGCTCTATGAGAATACTGTTTCTAGCCCATGAGCCATTGGGGGTGGTTACCTTGTAAGGATAGTGCTTAACGTAGTGGCTCATTGACTGAGGTTTGCCGTTAATTTGTGTGATCGAAGCGTATGCGATACCTATGCCTCTGTTGGGAGCTTTGGTCGTGGCTTCAACCTCCTGAGTAGTCCCTGGAGCGATATTGACTCCTTGTATTACAACTCCTTCTTTAGGGTTTTTGCTATACTGGGTTGATAGACTCAGGCTATTGATTGCTTGATGCCCTAGGTTACGAACTTTGAATTTGATTGTGGCAGGCTGATTAGGTGATAGTTCCTTGCCGTAGAAGCCGCCACCTACTAGACAAGCCACATGAGCCAGAGCGTTGGCTTTGTCTTCGATGTCAACGAAGATCATGGCATTTCCCAACTCTGGGCTGTCGTACTCAGATAGTTCGGTTGGATCCCCCTCTTTTACATAGTTCCCTCCAATCTCGATAAAGTTCGTCTGAGGGAGATTAGCCCCCTGTGTAGATTCAAATGCCACTGGCTGAGCTTTGCCTACAGCCTGTAGTTGGTACCCTACTAGATATTGCTTGCCTTTCTCCATAGTAAAAGGCTTCTCGAGTGTTACCTCATTACGGCCAGCCTTAAACTCGTCTAGCTGTTGAATCATCACGATTTTTTTGTCGGTTTGATTCGCAATGAAAACACTAGGACTGTAAGCTTTTTGGTTCGGAATGACATCGAATGAAATACCCTTGATGACATTGCCGGGTGACTGAGGAATTTTGATAGCAACCGATAGATAGTTTGTCTTACCAGTCCCTAGACCCCTACTGGAAGCTTTGGGGTCGGCGTAGCCAAACTTAAAAGATGGCGTAGAACCCTGAGCCATGGCTGGTCTAGATGTACCAAGGCATAAGAGGACTATGCTCAAGAAGAGAAATGAGTAAAGAATTTTCTTCATTTTTTGTCTATGTTGAAGGTGTTATTAAGCAATTTGTCACACTCAGTGGATACAAATATACAAAAGTGTTTTAACTATTAACTAATGTCGCTCTGTGTTTTTAGATATTTTTTGATTTCAAGCCTTAATAAACAACCAAAGCGTGCCGCAGACCCTATAAAATCGGGGGCATTGCGGCACGCTTTGTCTATCTATTTATTGCTTGGAGGTAATGCTTAGTAGCGAACTATTTTTAGATTTTCGTCACAACCAGCGAAGGCTTTGGGGGCTATTGTCTTGATTGATTGGGGAACATAGACAGTTTGGAGATTGGGGCATTTCTCGACAGCGTAATCCATAATGACTTCTGTCCCCTCGGCGAAGTGTAGTTCTTCGATGCCTTGGTGGTTGTAGATGATATTCTTGCCGATCTCTTTCTCTGCCTTTAGGTAGGCTTTCTTTAGTCGTGCTGGTATGAGGAGCAGCTTACCTGCTCCTTCTCCTCGCTCATATATACTTCCGCGATAGTCCTCTAGGTATTTGTTTTCTGGATCAATGGCAATCTTCTCTAGCTCAGCTCCTGCATAGAGTAGTTTGCGATTGCCCGATACGCCTAGATGCTTGATGTTGGCTCCTAGATAGATCTCACGAATGGACTTGGGCAGAGTGTTGGGGTTGAAGTTCGTAATGCGGAAGCCGCCTATGCTGTAGGGCACTATGAGTTTACCATTAGCCGCTTCTCCATGCACATTGCCGACAGTGAGTTCTTTATTCTCGTAGATATAAGTTAACTTATCATCTTGCCACAGAGCGAAGTCTAGACGCTCAGGCAGCAAGAAGTCAAACTTATCCTTGCGTTCGGCCTCGTAGAAGATATTATTCGTTGGATCCGAAACATACCATTTCCCGTCTAGCAAGGTATAGTTCCATGCATGTCCCACAGGAGATCCCACGGTGCGGAACTTGGCCAAGCCATTGACCACTGGTGCGTTGATGCCTTGAGTATAGCACATTACTTTGAGGAGGTTTGCGTAGCCTTGGCAGATAGCATTCTTATACTTATAGCTTGAGTAGGCGCTGTTGTAGTTGGGAATTGTTGTATCTAAGATATGCCCATATTTCACGTTTGAAGTAATCCATTTGAAGAGGGCTCTGTGCTTCTCTAGCTGATTGCTTGCTTGGCTCTCCTTGACTAGCTTGTCTGATAGTTTCTTGATTTCCGCTAGCTCCGTCTGAGAGATCTGAGTTTCTCCTAGAGCGATAGGTTGATCTAGCTGTTTACTAGAGAGCATGGCCAGTAGCATCTCTGCAGGGTAGCCCGTTAGCTCTATAGAATTGTCGGGTATGGGGAATGTCGCAGCTTCTTCGCCACTGGGCTCGGTAGGTTTAGGTTGCTCTTCCTTTGGTCCCTCAGGTTTAGGCTCTTCTTCCTTTGATTCCTTGGCCTTAGGCTCCTCTGTTTTTGTAGTGTCTTCTTGCTTGGGGAGAATGGGGTCTTGCTTTTTGCAAGAGGTCGTCAGTGCTACTCCTAGGAGCAGATAGGCAAGCAGGTGTCTTTGGTGCATACGTCTAATAGTGTTTGAGAGTTGATCTATCCGATCGGTTTAGTGCTTCGATTAAGTTTTGCCAATGCTCGATGTCTATACCTGTTTTATGACATTTTCGAGCGATTAGGCGTGCAAATATACACACAGCGCATATTTTTTCAAGCGACAAAGTAAGCTTTGTGCCGATTGATCTAGGTCTTAGCCCACGATGAGTCTGCTCTGTGGGGTGAGATGCTTGGCTTAGGGTATGGTCATCTTCACAAGTACGATCTTGGTTGAGGTAGATCTTAGGATCTCAAACCTTAGCTCGCCAATCTCGATCTTCTCTCCTTGACTTGGAATGCTGGGGTGATGATGTAGGATAAAGCCTGCTACGGTCATAAAGTCTTCGTCGTCGGGTAGGGTAAGGCCAAATCGTTCGTTCACGTCGTCGATCTCCATACGTCCACTGAGGATGAAGGTCTTGTCATCCACCTGCTTGGCTACACGTTTTTGGAAGTCGTGTTCGTCTTCGATATCGCCGAAGATCTCCTCGACTACGTCCTCTAGGGTAACGAGGCCAGCGGTACCTCCCAGCTCATCAATCACGATGGCGATGCTCTTCTTGCGCTGCATCAGTTGCTTCATCAGCTTGCTGGCAAACATACTCCCCGGGACGAAGAGAGGTGGCACGATACGCTTCTGCCAGTCGGGGGATCCAAACATCTCGCTCGAGTGTATATAACCAATCACTTCATCTATATTCTCCTTGTAGACGATGATTTTTGATAGCCCCGTCTTGATGAAGGTATCTTCCAGTGTGCTCATCTCTGCTCCGTATTCTACACCTACGATTTCGTTTCGTGGTATCATGCAGTCACGTACTTGTAGGCTGGGGAAGGAGATAGCATTTTGGATAATCTTGACTTCCGTCTCGCCCTCTCCCCCAGAGGGCTGGTTGCTCTCTAGGTAGTGCTCGATGTCGATCAGAGAGAGGCTTGGTGTGATCCCTGCACTCTCTTGCTTCTGCCCAAAGAGCCAAAGAATTGCCCGTGAGAGCAGAGAAATCAAGAATACGCTCGGGTATAGTACCACATAGATGAGCCACAGGGGTAGGGCACAGATGTGTAGAATGAGGTTGGGGTTCGTGCGGAAGGTAACCTTGGGAATAAATTCGCCCACGAAGAGAATGAGTATGGTACTGAGGATCGACTGTGTAAATAGTACCAATATATCATTCTGCAACCAATGCATCAGCTGTGGCTCCATCAGTCGTGCCATGAGTAGACCATAGATGACTAGGGCGATGTTGTTGCCTAGTAGCATCGCTGTGATGAAACGGTCTGGGCGACCGTAGAAGAGGCTTAGGATCTTGGCCGTCACACCTCCTTTGTTCCTATCTAGCTCTAGGCGTAGCTTATCCGAAGATAGGAAAGCGATCTCTATGCCAGAGAAGAATGCAGAGGCAACGAGGCTAATAAGCAGATAAATGTAAATCATACTCGGCTTATGTGGTGGTTACAATCCTTATTGAGTTGGGCGAAGCGCTAGGCTATCTCGCCTTGTGGTGTCTGTTTGTACTGTCGTGGGGCTACCCTCCTTGTCCTCCTCGTACTCGACTACTCCCCGATTGTTGTAGATCGAGTATTGGCTAAGGTCATCGAGGGCATCGAAGCGATCTCCATGGAGCTCACGTCCTTGAGTGACGAAGTAGGTCGTATCGTTGGAGTAGAGCTTGCGCTTGCTCCTATCCCAGTAGAGCTTGGGGGTGTAGAGCCTACGCCCCTCTGGGCCATGGATGCGTACATTGCCAGTGAGGATCCACTCATCTTGGCTGGTTTGGTAGACGGCATGGTCTGCCAAGACGAGCATCTCACTTGTCTTGATCGTGTCATAGTCCTCTAGACGAAGCCCCTCGGGGAAGACCCATTCTTTCCTATCTGGCTGGTCATAGACAAGCCAGACGGGGCTCTGCAGGCGATACTTGACTACTCCCGAAGTGTCGGAAACCAGCATATCTACATCGAGCGTACGGATGCGGTAGCTAGAGTCTAGGTTGATGCCGAGCTGCTCAGTGTCTACTTTTTTCTTACCACAACTGGCCAAGGCAATCATTAAGCAAACGGCTAGGGTAGGCAGCAGTGCAGGCCACAAATGGGTAAAAGACAAAAGCCCCCAAGGCGAGCCTACGAGAGGCTTGCTTGGGTGGCTTGTCTGCCTATCACGACCCGTATGGGTCGATTGAGGGTCGTCCATGAAAAGAACAACTAGTGATTAGCGAATGGTCGTAGTACCGTAGCCGGGTACCGTGAAGCTCTTGCCCTGACCTAGCTCTGGGTGCATAAAGATATCGGCAGCAGAGGGTAGGGATTTGCTATATATACCGATCAGACGGTTAGCTTCGCTCGATACTCTAGGATCGGCAGCGGCAGCAGCACGTAGCTTATCGATGACTAGGAAGTAAACGGCACGTTGCTTCACCTTGTCGTCTGGGAAGATGTTGTCGGCAGACGAGCCGATAATCTGTGCAATCTTGATCAGCGAGCGACCGCTCTTGGGGTTGAGGGCAAGGGCATTGTTGCTATGTGTACGAGCAGCACCATAGTTCCCTTGTACCATAGCTAGGTCGGCAAGCACTTCGTAGCACTTCACCTTGTCGCTAGCCTTGTCTGCCAGCTCAATAGCTTTTTGCAGATAAGAGTTTGCCTCGCTGTAGTTCTTGTCACGGATAGCCTTGCCTGCTAAGCCCATTGCAGCGCCAGATGATGGCTCTAGAGCGAAGAGATAGCGGCTAGCCTGATAGTAGGCAGGAGCATCGCAGTCGGGTGTGCTACCGAAGAGGGCGCAAGTCTGCTTGAGGAAGGGCTTATTGTCTTTGTTGGCATCTACCTTCTCTAGGGTGTAGATCTTCGTCAAGATGTCGCAACCTGCCAGACCACTGCTGGCGAAGTTCTCGTCCATTGGCTTTTTGTAGAGCTCGATGCGGCTTGTCATCTTTTCGTCGCCTGCGGCAGCCTCGAGTTGCTTGTCCATATACTCCGAGGCAAGCAGATAGTCGTTGATGTAGGTTTCGTGCTTGGCCTCGTCCTTCTGGGCTACGGCACGAGAGGAGAATACATAGTAGTAGAGGAGCTGTGGTGTAGCGCTCTCTGCATACTTCTCCACGGCAGGCTTAGCCCACTCGTAGACCTGAGCATAGTCTACCTTGTCGCCTTGGAGCGTTACGTAGTCGTGGATCTTATTACCCATGATTACGTCTAGACCATACTTCTGGTCGTCACCGAAGTATTTGGCACGTGTGTCGTACATCTTTAGGAGTTGCCCTACGAGTTCGTCACGTTTGGCTGCATCTTTCTCCTGCTCGATCTTCCATTTGAGGATGCGAGCGCCATATATATAGATGTTTTTGCTAGAGCCCGGGCACTCAGCGTATGCTTGCTTCCATGGCTCGTAGGCATCTTGGAAGCTACCAGCCTTGGCATAGCCACTGAATAGACTTAGGTTCTGACGACAACGGATACTATCCTGTCCAGAGCCAAAGGGTGTGCCTGTAGCCACCCCTGTCTGAGCCATTGCAGACGTAGCCATAAGCATAGCTGCTAGGCTCAGGAGAGATTTGTTCAGTTTCATTTGTTCTTCGTTTTTATACCTAAAATAACATTACTTCTACTCTCTTAATCGACACGTGCCTTGCGGAACCAGCCCTCGTTGAAGCTAATACCTAGGTTAAGTCCTAGATAATGCTCACGTATCATACCACTCACCTTGGGTATCAGGTGCTTGTAGTCTAGGCTTATGTTGAGCATCGACCTGCGATCTACCAATGGTAGCCCTATACCTGCTGTAGCGCCGAGGTCGTAGTAGCCAGCGAACTGCCCCGCAGATGTGGGAACCTGCATATATGAGTTGCTTGCGTTGAGCCCGAAGCGATACCTCGCCCTCTGGAAAGGACTACGTGCTCTATAGTTGGGTGTCCACTCCGCCCCGACGGCTATGCGCCATTGATCTTGGAATTGAGCTTTGGGGTCGTCGAACTGTGCCTCTGACCACCTACTATATTGGACATCGGAACCAACCATAAGTTTATTGGCGATGCGGTAGGTCAGCCCAAGTCCCATCGTCAAGGGGAGCGAATAGGGGCGATTCTTAATGGTGTCGCTACTCATCAACTCTCCACTACCGCTGGAGCTGAGGAGACGGTGAATACGAGTCCTCTCGGAGGAGAAACTAACCTTGGGCGAAAAGATAGCACCCACCACTAGGCTGTGGCTGTATTGGTCGAGTGAGTCGAGTCTAAACTCGTATTGAGCCCCTGCGTCAAGCTTGAGGCCTCTGAGGGCTAGCTCTTCGCTGTGTACACTATTATATGCGCCAGAGGAGAAGTAGGTCACCTGCCTTGTGTGGGTCGTATGCCCAAAGACGATTGCCCCATTGACCCCGACGGAGAAGTGCTTGAGTGGGCGAGCCCCCAGACCGAGGTAGAGATTGTTGTAGTTGCCAGTGCCTTGGTAGGTACGCAGTGATTCTCGCTCGTTGCGGTCGCCTCCTAGACTTGTCGTATTGCCGAAGCTATAGCCCGTAGTCCCTAGGGGCATCATACCAGCACTCAGTGCCATACGCTTACCCATCGGGAAGATCATCGTCACATACTCGAGGTTGCCTAGTGTTTTGCTGTCGCTCTCTTTGCCCTCGGAGAGGATAGAGGTGCGTAGTGACACCCCTAGATCCATCAAGAAGGTCATAGAGTCTACGGCCGTATATGAGGCTGGGTTGAGCGGGTTGGTAATCATCGGATCGCAGAGCCCTATCCCTAGCCCTCCTAGAGCCCGAGCACCAGCGGTGGTAGACTGCCCAAGCGTTCCATAGCCAAAGCGGCTATAGGGCGAGCGGTCGTTGTTGCTCTGAGCTTGCAGAGCCTCACCAGCCATGCCTAAACTCAGTAGCAGGGCTAGAGCCCGAGCACACGCAGAGCCTCTAGAGGTGATTATTTTCTTTAGCATGTTTGTTATACTCCAATATGTAGTTTAGACCGTACAGAACTAGGTCTGGTACGATCTCCAGTTCGCTCTTGAGCTTCTGTCCCAGCAGGTCGGCATCTCCTCCCGTAAGGAATACCCGACCCTCGGGGTGCTGCTCCCTGAGAGCTGATATATACCCCTCTATCTCGTAGAGAAGCCCTAGCAGAGCTCCGCACTCCATAGCCGACACGGTGTCCTGCCCGAAGCCTTCACTCCTCTGTACCTCCTCTACTAGAGGTAGCCGATTGGTAAACTCGTGCATTGCCCTAAGACGAGCATGCAGCCCCGGTGATATGTTACCTCCGAGATAGCACCCAGATGCCCCGATACGTTCGTATGTGATAGCCGTGCCAGCATCGATAGCCAAATGCTCGCCCGTACCACCGGTCAGAGCGCACGCTCCCACAGCGGCAGCCAGTCTGTCGCTCCCTAGGCGAGAGCGGTCGTAGTGAACCTCAATGGGGACAAGCGAGTCTGCGCCCAACTCTACCACTGTTGGTATGCGAGATGTGAGCAACGCCATTGCCCGATCGTCCTGCTCGCCTACAGAGCTGTAGATAGCTGAGGATATAGAGGGAAACTCCTCCATGAGCTCATCAAAGGTTTGCTCACAGAAGCGAGGTAAGGTACGCACAGAGCGTAGCTCGTCCTCTATATAAACTGCTACTTTGCAGATCGTATTGCCTTGATCGATTACTAAGTTCACCGGTCCTTGTTTTGCCAACTGAGCTGCAAAGTAACTATTTTTTTATCTAACAGCGTACCTCGCTCTAAAGCAAGCATTAGCAAATATATACAAAATCTCTCACAATATATCATGCTAATCTTATTTATTCGGTTAGGCATTCGCTCCTTCGTTGTCCTGAGCCGACCACAGATCTAGGATATTTTGCTCGGCCCAGTACAGGTGTGTGTAGCCTGCGATCACGTTTCCCTTGCGATACATAGCAGTCGGTACATCTATGCCTCTGGCATTGTGCTGCTGGGCTATGTTGTCTTCGGAGCCAGTGTGCTTGAGTTTGGAGTAGTGGAACTCATGCCCTCGGAGCGTCAGCCCTGCTGTGTGCACACTACGATAGCCTAGGCTGAGCTTCATCTCCTCCATCGTTGCCTCATTGTCTAGTACCCCACACATCGGGTAGTTTGTGCCAGCCTCGTCGATGATGGTACGGCAGAGGTACATCATGCCACCACACTCGGCGAGTACCTTGCCTCCCCCTAGAGCATAGTTGTATATCTGCTCTCGCATGGCTGCATTGGCCGATAGTTGCTCTAAGTAAAACTCGGGGTATCCTCCCGGTAGATATACCAAGTCTGTCGCTGGTAGGGCTCTATCTCGGATTGGGCTAAAGTAGCTTATCTCTCCCAAGCGCTCTAGCGCGAGGATATTTTCCTGATAGATGAAGTTGAAGGCCTCGTCACGAGCCACTGCGATACGCAGGTTGCCCTTTGTAGACTCTTGGGAGGTGGCGATTGGTTGCTGTGGAGTAGGGCGCAGACATAGCTCCAGTAGTCTATCTACCTCGACGTGCTGCTCGATGAGTGTAGCGATACTCTCGGGTAGCTCGTCTAGGCGCTCAAGCTCCGAGAGCGAGAGTCCTAGGTGTCGTGAGGGAACATCTAGGAGTTGGGTGCGTGGGATATAGCCGAGGGAGGGGACGCCGGCGTCCTCTGCTGCCTCGACGAGGAAGCGATAGTGGCTCTCGGAGGCGACACGGTTGAAGATAACACCTGCGATCTGCACATCAGGTTTCCAGTGTGCGAAGCCATAGATGAGTGCTCCCACGGAGTACGCCGATGAGGCGGCATTGACCAGCAGGACAACAGGTATGTCTAGAGTTTGGGCTAGGCTAGCGCTACTGCCCTGCATACGTGTCGCTCCGTCGAATAGACCCATGACGCCCTCAACAATCATCGCATCGGCTGCCTCGCTGTGTCGAGTGTAGACCTCTTGAAGGTGCTCCGAGCTCATCATATATTGATCTAGGTTAATACTTGTGTGTAGGTGTAGCTCCTCGAGTGATGGGCTAGAGGCTAGAGCATGAAATTTGGGGTCTATGTAGTCGGGGCCACACTTGAAGCTCGCTACGGATAGACCACGTTTGCGTAGAGTCCTTAGCAGCCCTAGGGTAAAAGTAGTCTTGCCACATCCAGACGATGTAGCAGCGATGAGTAGTTGAGGCTTGCGTTTCATTGATGTTTTGGCTTGATAATACAAGCCAAAGATAGTGTGCTCTGTGGGCTGTGCCAAAATTCATTGGTGTGGTGAGCGGGATACAACGACATCGGCACGTTGTCCGTCCACCGAGATTATGGGTTTCAATTCACGCATCTCGCTGGAGTAGGAGAGGTGTGTCCTCCAAGGCGAGCTTCTCGCCCCTCCTTAGGGTCGCAAATCCTAGGGTATTATGTCTGCGAGATTAAGATCTTTTTGCTCAATGACCAAGGATAATTAGGCGTTGCTTGGTGGGAATGTCGGTGGCTGTAAAGCTGTAAGTTACTAGCCTTGCCTAGCAGTGGCGACAAAGTGGAGAATGTTGCCGTGGTCAGCACAGCGGATTTAGAGGCTTGTTCGTCTACTTTTTAGTTAAGGAGTGTAAAGGATTTACTAAGAGATTTGAAGTAATGGAGAGGTGATTTGTGAAGACTGGTTGGGTCTCTCTGGAGGATTGATGGGAAGAGCTGCTCAGATTGGTGGGTTAATGCTCCGAGATGTGCCCACTGATCTCCAGAGATTGATGGGAAGAAATGCCAAGAAGTGAGCCTTAAGTGTATTCAAATGATTACAGTGTTTGTTTATATTTCTTGTAATCAGCCTGTTGTACTTGTCGCTTTTAAGGCGGTTGTTTTCGTGCTGCTGCGCCCAAGGAGTCGCAATGAGGCTAGATGGCGTGTAGAGCCTTCTAGAAGGCAAATACGCAGTCTGCCGATTTTTGCCCTCTCTAGCGATACACCCCTTGCTAGAGGAGCAAATGTGCATCGAAAGTGTAAATTTATGTAACCCTAATTCGGCGCTGTCCTATTGCAATGATGCTCTGCCTAGGCATGAGATCAGGTCAAAAAAGGAGAGCGGTGCTAAGGTTTTGATTATCCTATGAGTGTGCCATTTGCCCTGCAGGAGATAATGAACTATATTTGTAATCATTCGTTATTACAACAAATAATATAGCTCAAGACAAAATTCAAACTTATCAAAATATGAATCTATACAAATATGGTAGTGCGAAAGCTGTAACCAAACCTTTCGGAGCAAACACGAAGATGAGCGACCTCATCTGCGACAACTTCCCACTTCTGCTCATCATTACTCGCTTTGGGATCCCGCTGGGTTTCGGTGAGAAGACGATTGGGCAGGTCTGCGAGGAGCACGAGGTTGATGCACCAACCCTGCTCTTACTGCTCAATAGCTCGGTGCATCCCGAAGAGAAGCCTTGTGTGGAGCAGCTCTCTGCGCTCGACATTCATAGCCTGCTGAGCTATCTCTCCAACTCTCACTCCTACTTCCTCGACTTCAGGTTGCCTTTGCTACGTCAGCAACTCCTCTCGGCTCTCTCCAATTGCCCAAACGAGGTGGCTTTGGCGATCCGCAATTTCTTCGACGAATATGTAGAGGAAGTGCGCAAGCACATGAACTACGAAGACAAAACGGTCTTCCCCTATGCTCGTAAGTTGGCGCAAGGCGAGCGTGATAGTCGCTACAGCATCAGGGTGTTTAGCAAGCGTCACGATCAGATTGAGCTGAAAATTACCGAGCTCAAGAATTTGCTTATCAAGTACTACCCTGCTCCCAGCGGATACGAGCTCAACAATGTACTGCACGATATCTTTACTAGCGAGGCAGACCTAGCTGCTCACAACCTCATCGAAGACAACATCTTCACACCCTATATAGAGGCTCTAGAGGACGGACTCATATCGCCACAGATCAAATAACCGATGTAAAACCATGACATTATGACGACAGCGATACGTGTAGCCATCGCCGAGCCATGCCCCATTATACGCAGTGGACTTGAGGCACAACTCAAGAAGTTGGCACGCTACAAAGTACAGGTGCTCCATCTGGTAGAGGATTTTCGTAGGGATTGGAGCGAAGCCATAGGTCTGATCACAGCAGATATTTTTATTCTCAATCCGCTACTCTCTGGTATTAGCCCACAGACTTACTTCTCGGCTCAGAGAGAGGTCGCCAAGTTCGTCGCTCTGAGCTATGGCACTACAGACGAAACGCTCCTGCGTGAGTATGACGACGTCCTGCGCATCACCGACTCGGTGCAGCAGATCGCAGACCTATTCGACCGCTTGGTGCGTGTCGAGGAAGAGACGCAGGGGACACCCTCTTTGGATTCGCAGAGCCTGACACCTCGAGAGCGCGAGATCGTTGTGTGCGTGGTCAAGGGTATGACCAACAAAGAGATCGCTAGTGCGCTCTTCCTCTCTACCCACACCGTCATCACACACCGACGCAACATCACCAAGAAGCTACAGATCCATAGCCCTAGCGGTCTGACGATCTACGCCATAATGAATAAGCTTGTAGAGCTCAACGAAATCAATCAAAAAAACTAAACTTAGATAAATACAACTATGGCAAATAGACTCTGCCAATTACTTGGCATACGCTATCCGATTATCTCTGGCGGGATGGTCTGGTGTAGCGGCTGGAAGCTCGCCTCTGCCGTGAGCCGTGAGGGCGGACTAGGCCTCATCGGTGCTGGCTCCATGCACCCAGACAACCTGCGTGAGCACATCCGCAAATGCAAGGCTGCCACCGATAAGCCCTTCGGGGTAAATGTGCCCATGCTCTACCCAGAGCTAGATGCGATCATCGACATCATCATCGAGGAGCAGGTGCCAGTCGTGGTAACCTCGGCCGGCAACCCCAAGACCTACACGGCTAAGCTCAAGGCTGCGGGCTGTAAGGTGCTACATGTGGTGGCCAGTACCAAATTTGCCCTCAAGAGCCAAGAGGCTGGTGTAGATGCTGTGATTGCCGAGGGCTTTGAGGCAGGCGGACACAATGGCCGTGACGAAACGACGACCATGTGCCTCATACCTGCCGTCGCACGAGCTGTTACAATCCCAGTCGTGGCTGCTGGCGGTATCTCACATGGCGATAGTGTAGCGGCTGCCCTAGCTCTGGGTGCAGATGGCGTACAGATCGGCACACGCTTCGCTATGACGACCGAGAGCTCTGCCAGCGAGGAGTTCAAACGTCTGTGTCGTGCCACGGGCGAGGGCGGTACCATGCTTTCGCTCAAGGCTATTAGTCCCACACGTCTGCTCAAAAACGACTTCTACGAGCAGGTCGCTAGAGCCGAGGCCGCAGGCGCAACAGTAGAGGCGCTCCGAGAGCTACAAGGTAAGGGACGTGCCAAGCGTGGTATCTTCGAGGGAGATCTTACAGAGGGTATGCTAGAGATCGGGCAGAGCGTAGCCCTCACGCAGCAGGAGGAGTCTGTGGCAGATGTCTTCCGTGAGCTTATCTCGGGCTATCAAGCTGCCTCCTCTCGCCTCACACCAGAGCTCTAGTCCATTGAATCTATTGCCTCGCCAAGTGTCCTTGACCGGTGCGACGAGATAGATGCCCTCAACAGATCGCATAGCCAGCCCAATCGTTTGAGCCTAGCTATGCGATCCCTCTATATCGGAGGGGGAAGTCAATCGGGAGGAAGCCTAGATTTTAGGTATCTTTGTAGCTGTGAGTGCGCTCAGACTAGGGTGGCACTAGCGATGAACTAATCTAAAGGATTAAGATGCAACATATCAAGCGTTCGCAGGAGCTCTTCGAGCGAGCTCAGCGTGTGATCCCCGGTGGCGTTAATAGCCCCGTAAGAGCCTTTCGCTCGGTTGGCCTTACACCATTATATATAGAGCGAGGTCTAGGAAGCCATATATGGGACGTAGACGGCAATGAATACATCGACTTCATCAGCTCTTGGGGGCCTCTGATCGTCGGGCACTCCAATCCCAAGATACAAGCAGCCATTACTGGTGAGCTGGAGCGAGGGACGAGCTATGGGGCTTGTAACGAGCGAGAGGTAGAGATGGCAGAGCTCATCTGTCGCTTCTTCCCCTCGATTGAGAAGGTACGCATGGTCAATTCTGGTACCGAGGCTACGATGAGTGCGATTAGGTTAGCGAGAGGATTTACAGGGCGTAGCCGTATCATCAAGTTTGAGGGGTGCTACCATGGCCACGCCGATAGCTTCTTGATACAAGCTGGTTCTGGGCTAGCGACCTTTGGACAAGCGGGTAGCGCAGGCGTTACCCAGCAGACAGCTGAGAATACGTTAGTCGCTACATACAATGATATTGCCAGCGTGCGACGCCTACTGGAGCTCTATCCCGACGAGGTCGCTGCCGTAATCCTCGAGCCTATTATGGGCAATATGGGGCTGATACTCCCTGAGGTAGGCTTCCTCGCCGAGCTACGTTTGCTCACCGAGCAGTCTGGTGTTTTGCTCATTTTCGACGAAGTCATTAGCGGCTTTCGTGCGGCCAAGGGAGGTGCTCAGCAGCTGTACCAGATTCACCCCGACTTGACTTGCCTCGGTAAGATTATTGGTGGCGGACTACCAGTAGGAGCTTTCGGCGGACGAGCCGACATCATGGACTACTTGTCGCCACTAGGCCCCGTGTATCAAGCTGGTACACTCTCGGGCAATCCGCTAGCGCTATCGGCTGGCATCGCTATGCTCCAAGAACTTTCGGTCCCCAATTTCTACGACGAGCTGGAGCGCAAGGGAGCATATCTAGAAGCACTTATCCAGCCACTACTAGAGCGATATACAGGTCATATCTCATACAACCGAGTCGGCTCCCTCTCCACGCTATTCTTCCACTCTGGTGAGGTGCGTAGCAACGCCCACGCCAAGGAGGCCAATACGGAGCAGTATGCTCGCTACTTCCGCAGCATGCTGGAGCAGGGTATCTATCTGCCGCCCTCGCAGTTTGAGTGTATGTTCCTCTCTATGGCACACACCGAGGCCGATCTAGAGCGTACTGCTCAGGCCATGGCCATAGCCTTGGAGCAAACCTTTGGGGACAAAGACTAAATCACAGACAATTAGCAATGCAATATACAGGGTATACATTCCGTGCGACCAACGCAGCCGAGGGGGTGGATCTAGAAGTCGTGTACGACTTGCTGGCCGCTTCGCTCGGCGAACTAGGTTTCGATAGCTTCGAGGTCGAGGGTAACAGCCTCAAGGCCTACATACCTACAGAACTGATTGACGAGAGCAGCATAGCCACGGCTCTGGAAGAGCAGCCTTGGCAGGGTATTCGATTTGATTACGAAATGGAGATAATCCCCGAGGTCAATTGGAACGAAGAGTGGGAAAAGCATTACTTCCAGCCCATCGTCCTAGGCGATAACTTGTGTATGATCCGTGCTCCGTTTCACGCATCAGACCCGTCTATCCGTACGGAAGTCATCATACAACCCAAGATGGCGTTCGGAACGGGCAATCACGAGACGACCTCGCTCATCATTGCCTATCTGCTCGAGCACGACATCGAGGGGCTGCGTGTGCTAGATATGGGCTGTGGTACAGGTATCCTAGGTATTCTCGCCTTGAAGCAAGGGGCTCGTAGCCTCACGGTCATAGATATAGACGAATGGGCGTATCAAAACGTTCTAGAGAATGCCAACCTCAATGCCGTTCATATTGACGAAGCACTACAAGGTGATGCGACAAGTCTAGAGGGAAGAGGCCCATACGATCTGGTACTAGCCAACATCACTCGTAACATCTTGCTCCAAGACCTACCAGCATACGCAGAGGTTATGGCTTCTGGTGCGAGGATCATCCTCAGCGGTTTCTACGAAGAGGACGTACCTCTGCTCATCGAGCGTGGCCGCACTCTGGGGTTGAGCTTCGTCAGCCAGACGAGCCGCAACCGCTGGACACTACTGGAGCTATGTAAGGGTTAAGCAATTAGAAGTAAATTCACTATAACACGACTAAAGACAATGAAGACGAACAAATCGCGTAGTTGGCTCATCGCATTGACCATTCTGACCGCTACGCTACCCGCCTTCGCAGGCAAGAAGCTAGAGCACAATAAGCCCGATCGCCCAGCGATTGTGGTGGGCATGGTGGTAGATCAGATGTGCTGGGACTACCTATATCGCTACAATAACCGTTTCGTAGAGGGTGGCTTCAAGCGGCTACTTAACGAAGGTTTCAATTGCCACAACACGCGCATCAACTATATCCCCTCGGTTACTGCTATCGGCCATGCCTCCGTCTATACAGGTAGTGTGCCAAGCATTCACGGTATTGCAGGTAACAACTTCTATAGCCAGTGTAAGTCGCTCTACTGTACTCAGGACGAAGCGGTGCGAACTGTAGGGGCAGACGAAGGCAAGAGTGGGCAGATGTCGCCTCGCAATATGCTCAGCACTACTATTACAGACGAACTCAAGCTTGCCACAAACTTCCGTAGCAAAGTAATCGGCGTTGCCCTCAAGGATCGAGGAGCTATCCTACCAGCAGGACATTCGGCCGATGGAGCTTATTGGTTCGACGATCAGAGTGGCAACTTCATCACGAGCACTTATTATATGGATAAGCTCCCTCGCTGGGTAGAGCGCTTCAACAACCGTAAGCTAGCCAAGAAGTATCTGCGTGACGGCTGGAAGCCACTACACAACAAACGTACCTATGTGGAGAGCGTGGCAGATGAAAACAACTTTGAGCAGCCATGGAAGGAGGTAGCCAAGGCGACGCTACCACTAGATACACGTAAGCTAGAGAAGGAGTTTGGCTTGGGCGTCATTCGCACAACTCCTATGGGTAATACTCTTACGCTTGATATGGCAAAAGCAGCGATCGAGGGCGAAGAGCTCGGGACTCGTGAGGACGGCGATACAGACTTCCTTGCTGTTAGCCTCTCATCTACCGACTATATCGGTCATCGCTATGCGACCTATTCTGTGGAGATCGAGGATACCTATCTGCGACTCGACCAAGAGCTCAAGGAGTTCTTCGACTACCTTGATGGGCGGTATGGTAAAGATGGCTATCTATTCTTCCTCACTGCCGACCATGCTGCAGCGCACAATCTGACTTTCTTAGAGGACAAGAAAATTCCGGGGAGAGCTTGGAGAGTGGACATTGCTCGCCAAAAGGTGAGTGAAATTTGCCAAGCACAGCTCGGAGCAGATACCAAGGTTTTCATTGACATCGCCAACTATCAGGTATTCCTTGACGAAGCCAAAATTGATGAGCTAGGTGCCAACCGACAGAAGCTCTACGATGCTATTTGCAGAGAGCTGGCCAATATGCCCGGGGTTGCCTATGCCGTGCAATCCGATCGTGCAGGCTCGGCTTCTCTACCAGAGGACATACGCACTCGTATTGTCAATGGTTACAACCATAACCGTAGCGGTTCTATCTTCGTCATCCTACACCCCGGGTGGTACAGCCACAGGGGTGATAAGGCTGCTCAGGGTACCTCGCACGCTGTGTGGTCGCCATATGATACGCATATCCCCCTCATCTTCATGGGGCATAGTGTAGAAGCTGGTCATCTGTATCGTGAGGTACAGATTACCGATATAGCAGCCACTCTAGCCTTTATGCTCAAAACTCAATTACCAAGCGGTTGCATCGGTCGCCCAATCACCGAGATCCTCGACCACGACTAGGATAGATGCATCAGCAAACATTCTCCAGAGGCGTTAGCGATTCGCTTCGAGGAGTGATGCAGGTAGGCATTATGCTCTCTCATCTTTCCTACACCTCTGCCGAGCCTGCCCTCCTTTTTACTCTAGCCAATAAGTTCGGGACGAGTATCATCGCCCTATACTTTTTCATATCGGGCTATGGTCTGATGCAGTCGGTGCGAGCAGGTCGTGGCGTTGGCCATCTAGGCAAACGCCTCTGGGGGATATTTAAGCCGATGCTCTTCATCACCCTGATGTTTGGGGTCTACCAAATATTCTATGGTAGTGGGTATAGCGCCCAATGGCTATCTCAGCTCGTTTGGCAAGGAAGGACACCTCTGCCCAACTCTTGGTTTGTTTTCGTCTTGATGTGGCTCTACATCAGTTTTTGGCTTGCCTTCCGCTATCTGCAGAGGCGCCGTACCCCCGCTCTTATCATCTTACTTCTGCTCTCTGTCGTAGGTGTGATATGGTGCCAAGTACAGGGACACGAGCGCGCTTGGTGGGCAACGACACTCGCTTTCTTCTCAGGGAGCTTGTATGCCGAATACGAGTCCAAGATCTATCGCTACGCCAAACGTTGGTGGGCTCTGGCTCTAGCTTTGCTCTTCGTCGCCTCGCTTGTGGTTGCCGATATCGAATATCTTCTCCCGCTTGCCTATCTAGTTATCCCAGTCGTTGCGATCGTTTTGATGAACCGTCTAGGATACGCTGCGTGGATAGACCGAGAGGGGGGTAAAAGCGGAGAGCCAAAGACTTCCATTGGAGCTCAAATCGATCAAGGCATCAGACAACTAATGGCCTATTTGGCGCGTATCTCTTATGAGTTGTACCTTGTGCATGGCGTGCTGATTATAGTCTTTCGGGGCGATCTCATCTATATCTGTAGCGACTATACCTATGCCTTGGCCGTTGTCGTGGGGTCGATACTTGTGGCTGACCTACTACACGGATTGTTTCACCTCAAGCTTCGCCCTAGACAAGCCTAATGCTACGAATACTCGTCATCGACTGTCACGATTCGTTTGTCTACAACCTAGTTCAGCTCCTACGAGAGCAGACATTGGCTGAGTTTGATATTTGCTCGGTAGATGCTGTACCGCTCGACAAGTTGCACCTGTATGATGCCCTACTGCTATCTCCCGGCCCCGGCACTCCGGACGAGTTGCCTCTTCTGATGCAGGCCATCGCTCAATGTGAGCGCACGCACGCCATGCTCGGGATCTGCCTTGGTCATCAGGCGCTCACGCTACACTTCTCTGGCTCACTTAGGCAGATTGTACACCCAAGACATGGACATCTGAGCCAACTAAAGCACATGGGTGATCCGATCTTCCATGGGCTGGAGCAAGGCACTGCAGTCGGCAGGTACCATAGCTGGGTTACCTCGGAGCAAGCTCTTCCTGAGGTTCTCGAAATAATCGCAACATGTACCGAGGAGCGGACGGAGATTATGGCCATTAGACACAAGGATCTACCGATCTATGGCTTACAGTTCCACCCAGAGAGTATGATAACGGAGGAGGGCTGGCGTTACATTCACAATTTCCTTACTATTGCTCAGGCTCATCAGATCAAAGATTGTTAGCGTATGTACTTCAGAGATACTATCGGTCAGTCCACGGCCAAAGACGAATTGCGTCGGAGCTTCCTCTCAGGTGTCGTGCCACATGCACGGCTCTTCGTAGGCGAAGACGGGAGTGGAGCTCTAGCTCTAGCTTATGCCTACGCACGCTACATCAACTGCTCCACACCCGATGCCGAGGACGCCTGCGGTGTGTGTCCCTCGTGCCAGAAGTTTGACCAATACGCTGGGCAGGATCTACATTTCCTCTTCCCGATTGTCAATGTTGGTTCTCGTAATCTCTGTGATGATGAGCTACCACGCTGGCGTGAGTTCCTCGCTTCATCGCCTTACACGACCTATGCGGACTGGCTCCGTCTAGAGGATGCCGAGAGCAAACGACTGGGCATATTTACCCGAGAGGGCGAAGTGCTCCAAGATAAGCTCTCCTATCAGGTTACAGACGCACGCTACCGTATTTTGCTCATTTGGCTGCCAGAGAGAATGCACGAGGCGCTTGCCAATAAGTTGCTCAAGCTAACAGAGGAACCTCCCGAGCATACGATTATTCTTATGGTCACGATGAACGAACGTGAAGTGCTCGGGACACTACGTAGCCGTATGCAGACGCTGCATCTAAGGCCGCTAAGCGAAGCCGAGATAGCTATGGGGTTGGCGAAGGTGGCGAACCCTCCCGCTGGGGCGGATAGCTCACTCTCTGCACACCTCGCCTCGGGTAACTACCGCAAAGCTCTCGATCACTACCTCGGCAGAGCTGACTCTACCGATAAGCTCACGACGCTCTATGGGCGTATCCTGCGTGCCACGGTCAATGCACGTCCGCTCGAGATCAAAGCTCTAGCTGACGAACTGGCGGGGCTAAGCCGAGAGGAGCAAATGGAGCTACTGACCTATGTAGGGCAGATGTTTAGGGAGAGCTACCTGCATGGTCTACAAATGCCAGAGATTAACTACATCAATCCGACCGAGCAGCGGATCGTCGATTACCTACGTACCTGCATCAATGGCCGAAATATCCGCTCTCTACACGACGAACTAGATTTGGCGATGCGCCATATCGCCCAAAACGTCAATAGCCGTATGGTCTTCTACGATATGATTCTAAGGCTAACGGCAGCCCTCGCCCCCCATTATAGACAAATCGGTCTAAGGTAACTGCTACCTTAGACCGATTTGCTTTTCTACTGCTTAACGAAAGCCTACTAAGCGATCGTTCCCTCCTGACCGATGAGCTGCATGCGCTTCTGATACCGTGCACACTGACCACACAAGTCATACCCGAGTAGAGAGCCGAGTATGAAGTCCTGCTCTGCATTCAGTTCGTGCAGATACTTGTCTTGCAGGAAATAGCTAATCATATCCACACATTCCTTGCGTCCAAAAAAGAGATTAATCTTGGTTTGCTTCGGCGTGGGCTGAGTAAAATAAGCTATGCCACGTCCCTCGAGCTTGCGCTGTATCAGAGCCAGCTCCTCTAGCTCTAGTGTACAGAGTACCATGCAGCGGATACCTTTTTCGTACTCATAGATATGGTGTATGGCGATGCGCTGCATCGTCGTTTCGCTAGATGGCAAACTAACTGGGTACTCGGTCATCCCTCTAGTTAAATAGTCAGTCGTCATATCAATGCTCCTTTGGCGATGAATTAAATTGCTAGGAACAAAGGTATGGGATAAGCCGATACCGAACTATACCTATTAATAGTGAATTATGTGTGTTTTCGGCTAGGATACTACCCCCAAAGTAAGTGATATAGCAGTGCTGGCGCAACCCTCTAGCTCTTGCGCTCGATGCGCTTGATCTCTTGGCGGCACGCCTCTGCCTCATCTTCTTGCTCTAGCCTATCGTACGCCTCTGCCATAAGCTCCAGCACTGGGATGTATCTAGGTTGTAGGCTATGGGCCCTCTGTAGTGGTTGTAGTGCCTCCTCGTGTAGACCATAGCCTAGTAGTAGCTCTCCTTGGGCCAATAGTACCTGTATATCTACGGGAGCTAGAGCCACGGCTTCGGCTAGAGCAGAGAGCGCTCCCTTGCGATCTCGCTTCTCGTGTAGAGCTCTCGCTCGACCGACCAAGGCTGCCACGTTGAGCTCATCGAAGCGAAGCGCCTTGTCGTAGCAGCGCAGTGCTGCCTCGGGGTCGTGTGCCTCGAGTAGACACTCGTCGCCCATCGTTTTGTGCTCCTGAGACAGGGCTCTCAGGAGCTGTTTCTTCTCCTCCAGCTCTACCCTTAGTTCTTGCAGCTGCCTTTTCTGTTGCGCCACGACTTGCAGCTTCTGAGCCATCAGACGCAGGTAGGCAGGGTTGTCTAGCTCGTTTTTCGCCGCGATGGCATGCCTCAGATGCTCTATTGCGGCAGTGTACTGCCCTCTACTCCATGTCCTACACGCCTCTATATAGCCTTGTAGCGCCTTGGCTCGCTCGAGTGACGAGGCTATTGCCTCGGGGTTGTTGGCTTGCATATAGAAGCGTTGCACTTCGTGGCGTACGATGATGTCCCGCATATTCATCGGCGTGCGTAGCACCATGCCCTCTAGGCTTCGGCAGCGGCTCAGGGCGACATAGGCTTGTCCGCCTGCGAAGATACGCTCGCCGAAGTCAATGATCACACGGTCGAAAGTTAGCCCTTGGCTCTTGTGTATGGTGATTGCCCAAGCCAAGCGTAGGGGGAACTGGATAAATTGACCGAGCGTCTCGGTACGAATGCGCCGCTCCTCTTCGTCGTAGGTGTAGCGTTTGTGCTCCCAGATGTATGGGTCTACGGTGTGTACCTGACCATTCTCAAGGCGAATGTAGATCTTACGCTCCTCGGCATCTATTGAGTCAATTATCCCGATCGTGCCATTGGCCCAGCGTTTCTCTCGGTCGTTAGCCAGAAACATGACTTGCGCTCCCTCCTTGAGTGTTAGCTCTCGCTCCGTGGGTAGTGTGCTGTCGGGGAAGTCGCCATCGACCACACCCTCGAAGGTAAAGGCAGATGTGAGGAGCTGCTCCAGCCTCTTCTCGTTGATGTAGGTTACTTGGCTACGCCTAGTGCCGAGCGTAACGACCAGCTCGCCCTCGGGTGCTACATAATCGGCATTGACTCGGGCGTTGATGTCCCAGATATCCGGGTGGGTTACCACGCCACTGCGCACACGATCTAGGATCCCCACGAAGTGTGCGTCTGCTTGACGGTAGACTTTTTGCAGCTCTATGGTCACTAGCTCGTGAGCTCGGAATACCTGAGCCCCGAAGAAGAAGTGCGACTTGTAGTACCTGTCGAGGATACTCTTTTCGTCCGCTTTGACCACGGGCTCTAGCTGGAAGAGGTCGCCCACAAAAAGCATCTGTACCCCACCGAAAGCCGTACTGCTACGTCCCGTATAGACCCGCAGGAGCTTATCAATGGCGTCAATGATGTCGGCACGCACCATCGAGATCTCGTCGATGATGATTAGGTCTAGGCTGCGAAGCAGAGCTTTGTGCTCCTTGGTGTAGCGAAAGGCTTCGTAGACCTGATTTTTGGCGGTACTCAGGTCTGGGTCGTCTGGGAGTAGAGGGCGCAAGGGGAGCTTAAAAAAGGAGTGAATGGTCTGTCCTCCTACGTTGAGTGCTGCAATGCCCGTTGAGGCAAGTATCACATGTCGCTTGTGCGTATGTCGAGCGATGTAGCGTAGGAGCGTGGACTTACCCGTGCCAGCCTTACCCGTGAGGAAAAGGCTTTGGTTGGTTTTCTCCAGCAGATCTAGTAGAGCTGCCTGCTCTACATTGCTACTATCCAGCAGTACTTCCTCAGCGCTCATGAGGTTAGCGACCTAGAACCTTGTTTTGTGCCACGACGGCTACATACTCCTTGAGGTAATTGGGCGTCCAGTAGGCTAGATCAACGAATGCGCCTCGCTCGTATGCTCCTAGGGCGAGCTGATGCATATAGCGAGCCTCGGGGGCGAAGCTCTCGACCACTACATAGTCTATGCCCTCCCAGAGACCACTGCATTTGCCAGCTCCCGAACCGAAGAAATGATAGCGGTACGAACGCATCTCATCGTCCAGAAGAGTATCGGCCGAGAGTACACAAGGCTTGTCCTCGCTTAGGCGATTGCCCTTGCTGTCGAATGTGGCTGTGTAGACTTCCATACGCCTAGCATCGATCATTGGGCATAGACGCAGTGTATCTGTTGGGTTAGATATGCTGGCCAGATAGCCCTGAGCCATCATCTCTAGAGTGGAGATCGCAATCAGTGGTATGCCATAGCCTTGGCATAGTCCCTTGGCTAGCGAAGAGCCTATGCGTAGCCCCGTATAGCTCCCCGGCCCGGCACTCACAACGATAGCATCGGGGCTAAGGCCTCGGCTCTCTAGCTCTGCGATGAGCTGCTCGGCAATCGGGCCAGCTACTGCGGCGTGTTCACCTCGGCGACCCTGCTCTGTGTGGCAGGCGATTAGCTCCTCGCCATGAGCTATGGCTAAGCTACATACGGGCGTAGCGGTATCTATCATTAGGAGAACGGGAGCCTCCTGTTTCTGTATCATATCTGTCCGTTTATAATTCATTTACACCTCAGCGGTGCCCCATAATGTGCAAGCAATAGAGCAAATTGCGCATCATGACACACCGCCTGACTACAAAAGTAAAGCGGTGTGCCATAATAAACAAACGAACTTTGGGCGAAAAACCAAAATCTGACTGATGTAAGTCCTACACCTCCCAATACTTTGCTGTCTAGTTGGGATAATTCAGGAGTTTACACTCTGTAACGATTGAGGGCTTGTTTGAGTGTCAATCCGCCCCTCTCGGGTAGGAGGTGGCACACCTCGTATTTGCCCTCTAGGAGGCTCTCTGTTGCGTCCGACCTCATTTGGGCACTTAGTCCCAGCCTAGACAAAATACTCGCCTAAAACGGGTGTTTGTAATGTACTTATATAAAGGTATTTATGCTGTATTCTCGGCTTTGTCTGTGTAATTGTATCACATTTTGAAGAATTTCTTCCCATCAATCTACTAAAATTGGTTGACACATCTTAAGGGATTAGTCCACCAATCGGAGGAAGTCTTCCCATCAATTTTTCTAGATAGTCCCGCCGTCCTTTATAAATCTTATGCTTGTTTCTCGAAATTCTTTACAAACCTATTAGCACTCCTTAACAAGAAAGTAGACGAATGAGTACACAAGACGATCGTTTTTTGGCCGCTGGAGAGGAGATGAAGTGCCACCCAACTATCAGGATCTAGTTATCATGACCAAGCAGGAGACGTAAGGCTTATTCCTAAGGGCAAGGATTTAGAGAGGGGCTGTGTCAAAATTTATTTTTGGCTCATCCCCTTTTAGATGCGTGAAAATGTACAAAATGCAAGGATTGTGTCGTAAGACGAGAGTAAGAGTAGCGGTTGCTCTAGCTATACCAAGCTAAGCAATCGTGCCCTAGAAGGCTTTAAGTCTGACGGGAGTATGCCAAGCGTATGGCCGAGGCTGAATGTAGTGAATAGCATCGCAGTAGCTTGGGGGGAGTTACCGTGGGCTAGGGTAGAGGAATGTGCTTATTTTGATTACTTTTGCATACGAAAAAACTAAGTTTATGAAAAGATATAACACATTACTATTCGGGGTATTGGCACTCTCCCTTATGGCTAGTTGCGGATCTAGGCAGTCGGGCGATTCGTCAGCCTCTGCCGATAGCTTAGCCTCTGCCGATGTGGTAGAAGTGACGGATCTGGCGACCTTGACGGAGGATCTCACGCTCGATGATACGGACGAGGATGTGCAGGTCTTCACGATGAAAATAGGCAATGACCCAGAGAGAAGCCACTTGACTGTGTCGTTCCCTTTTACCAAATATGAGTTCATCAACGAGCGAGAACGCAACCTCTCCCAGCAGTTCATTGATGAGTTTAGAGCAGAGGTGGCACAGCTCTCTCAGGAGTCTACGGCTACTCTGGATTATAATCAGCACTTCGAGGTCAAGTACCGAGGCGATAGCTTTATCGTTTTCCTCTACACACGTAGCACCTCTCGGGGCAATAACTACGACGACTCCTCTTATGCCTCTATCTTCGACCTAGAGCATAGGCGTGTTGTATCAATAGCTGATTTGTTTGTAGACGAAGATGCCTTCGAGGGCTTTGCCTCGGAGATGAGGGCTGCCGCAAGTGAGGCTGTTAGGCTGCGCTTGATGCAGAGCAAAGACTTCGGTAGCGAGCATGAGCGACAGACCGTTTGGGTGGAGATGCAGTCTGGTATTGAGGAGGGCACTCTGGCTGTTGATGCGAATTACGATGCTCTCTTCTTTGACCATGAAGGCAACTGGTATGTGACTTTTGATAAGTATCAGATTGTTAGTGGCTCGATGGGCACCTTTACCGTACCTGTGCCTAGCTGGGTCGTACGCAGGTATGTACACCCAGATATCCTCAGACGTCTAGGGCGATCACTTGAGCCAGACGCGCCGCAAGAGATTGCTGATCTCGAGAAGCCGGAAGAGGCCGCTCGTCCTTTGACGGACGATGACTCGAGTGCACCACGAGTGGCACTGACCTTCGACGATGGGCCATCGGTCTACACCCCACGCCTACTAGATATCCTCAAGCAGGAGGGCGTCAAGGCGACTTTCTTCGTTCTCGGCAAGTCGGCCGCCGTACAGAAGCAGACGATGAAGCGTATGGTAGAGGAGGGGCACAACATAGGCAACCACTCGTATGACCATAAGAATTTCGCCAAGATATCGGTCGAGGAGGCACGCCGCCAGATTGGGCGTACGGACGAGATCGTCGGTGAGGTGGCAGGACAGCGACCTAGTTACTTCCGCTTCCCTTATGGGGCCTATACTCAAGATAAGCTCACGCTAGTCAATCGCCCCATTATGGGTTGGAGCGTGGATCCTCTGGATTGGAAGTACAAAGACGCCGACCGAGTGGCTCTGGAGATGTCTAAGGCAGGCCCCAACGCCATCGTACTGGCGCACGATATTCATAAGACGACGATAGAGGCGATCCCACAGGTAATTCGCAATCTCAAAGCCAAGGGCTACCGCATTGTCACCCTAGACGAGCTGTTCGCAGGTAGAACCCTCAAAAACAATCAGGTCTACAGCAGTGGTAAGTAGGCCGATTGCTCTGCGATAGGGATAACTATAAACGGTTTCTTATCTTTGTGTGAGCAAATCATCTGCATTAATAAATATCCAAAATATCGAAATAATGGAACAGGTAAAGCAACTCATAGCACAGAAGCTGATCGAGGTTGAGGCAGTTAGGTTACAGCCAGACAAACCATTCACATGGGCTAGTGGCTGGAAGTCCCCCATCTACTGTGACAACCGCAAGACGCTCAGCTACCCTCAGCTCAGGTCGCTCATCAAACTAGAGCTCGCTCGAGTGATCGCCGAGCAATTCCCCGAGGCAGAGGCTATCGCAGGGGTGGCTACGGGGGCTATTGCACAGGGTGCTTTGGTTGCAGATGTACTCTCGCTCCCATTCTCCTACATACGTTCCGCTCCCAAGGATCATGGTATGGAGAATCTGATCGAGGGGGACCTCAAACCCGGTAGTCGGGTCGTGATCGTAGAGGATCTGATCTCTACTGGGGGCAGTAGCCTCAAGGCCGTAGAGGCTGTGCGCAAGCATGGCGCTCAGGTGCTGGGCATGGTGGCTATCTATACGCATGGCTTCCCCGATGCGGTACGCAACTTCGAGGCGGCAGATGTGCGCCTCATCACCCTAAGCGACTACGACGCCGTGCTCGCAGAGGCAGTACGTACCAATTATATTAGCAAGGACGATGAGCAGGTACTCGCCCAGTGGCGCAAGAGCCCATCTACTTGGACAGGAAAATAACCGACAGAACTTATGGCAGACTACGTTAGCAATATCAAAAGCATCGCCGCCAGTAGGCATCGTGTCTATGCGACTCTGAGCGACTTGACTGGGCTATCTCGCATAGGCGAGGCTCTCAAGCAGCACCCCGAGGCGAGCAAAATACAGATCGAGGCAATAGACCAAGACACTTGTGCCTTCGTGATCTCGGGAGCTGGTAGACTCACACTCAAGGTTGTGGAGCGAGAGCCAGATAAGACTATCAAGCTCGAGGCCGAGCAGTCACCCGTCCCCATTACCCTTTGGGTACAGCTCCTAGAGGCTGCCCCAGAGGATACTCGGCTTAGGCTGACTCTAAGGACGGAGCTGAACTTCTTGATGAAAAAAATGATCGGCGGGAAGCTACAAGACGGGGTAGAGAGAATGGCCGATATGATGGCTGCCGTTCCCTATCGCTAGTGATGCTTGTGCCGAGCAAAAGACTGATGCAAAGGGTGCTGTATGGGCTGATGCTCCTCGGCATCCTTTGTGCTTGTGGCGATAGGCTAGCGCCTACTACGCCAAGTCTACCAGTGTGGCTAGAGCTCCCCTTGCAGAGCCATACAAGTCTGCTCTCTCCGGGGGTTATGGAGCGCATCACGCAGGCCAGACTGGCTCATGATCGCCTAGGTTTCGCTGGGGTATTGGTGGTTCGCTCACTCACGGAGGAGGCATTCTTTGCCTACGATTTGGCTTGTCCCTACGAGATGTCGCCGAGCGTCCAGCTTGTGCAGGACGACTTGCAGGTGCGCTGCCCCGAGTGTGGGAGCCAGTATGATGTGCTCTCGGGGAGCGGTGCGCCTATATCGGGACCTTCACGCAGCCCTCTTCGACCTTATAGAACTCAGTATATAAGTAGTACCCGAGTGGTTCGGGTTATGAACTAACACTAATGAATATTGAACGTAAAGCAATGAAATTTATATCGTGGAATGTCAATGGCCTTAGGGCTTGCTTCGACAAAGGCTTCCCAAAAATTATGCAGGAGCTCGATGCCGACTTCTTCTGCCTGCAAGAAACCAAAATGCAGCAGGGGCAGCTCGATGCCGAGATCGAGGGATATAGGAGCTACTGGAGCTATGCCGAGAAAAAAGGTTATTCTGGTACGGCCATCTATAGCAAACATGAGCCTCTATCGGTCGCCTATGGCTTGGGTGTCGAGGAGCATGACCAAGAGGGACGTGTCATTACTCTAGAGATGCCAGACTTCTACCTCGTTACGGTCTATACACCCAATTCGCAGGATGAGCTACGTCGCCTAGACTATCGTATGACTTGGGACGATGCTTTTCGCCAGCATATTACGAATTTAGATCGGCACAAGCCCGTTGTCCTCTGTGGCGATCTCAACGTGGCACACAAGGAGATCGACCTAAAGAACCCCAAGACCAATAGGCGCAATGCAGGCTTTACCGACGAGGAGCGTGAGAAGTTTCAGACGCTTCTAGATGCTGGTTTTGTCGATACATTCCGCCATTTCTACCCCGATCTAGAGGGGGCCTATTCGTGGTGGTCCTACCGCTTCAAGGCTAGAGAGAAGAACGCAGGCTGGCGTATCGACTACTTCCTTGTTTCCGACCGGCTCAAGTCGAGCTTGTCTTCCGCCAAGATCCACGCAGACGTCTTTGGCTCCGACCATTGCCCTGTAGAGGTGGTGCTGGGTTAATGTATCATGCTGCTATGATAGGTTGTGCTCGAGTCTTAAGCCCGAGCACAACCTATTTATATATGTAGGTAAGTTGTCCTCCTCCCTTCGCTATATTATGAGTCTTCATCAGCTTCAATCGGCCCAATGATCCTTATATCTGCGACCCCTCTCTGTGGATATTGAGATGGATATTTATTAACCCCTTGAGAGAGTGATCTGATTTATGAATTTTGTTGTGAAAATATTTGTCTAGGTATATGTAAATACATAGCTTTGCATCGTAGTTATGTAAAGTACATTGCTCTGCAGGCTCAATAGCTATGTAGGCACTTAAACGACAAGTTCAAATTAAGAAGTTATGGACGGACAAGTGACAGTCAAAACTTTGAAAGACGTTGTCATTCGATTCTCTGGTGACTCTGGAGACGGAATGCAGCTCACAGGGACGATCTTCTCAGATCTCTCGGCCATGTTAGGCAACACCATCTCTACCTTCCCAGACTTTCCTGCCGAAATTCGTGCTCCCCAAGGGACACTTAGCGGTGTATCTGGCTATCAGGTGCACATCGGTTCAGAGAGCGTGCGTGCTCCCGGGGATAGTGCGGATGTGCTGGTGGCGATGAATCCCGCAGCACTCAAGGTAAACAAGAAGCACCTCAAGCGTGAGTCTGTCATCATCATCGACAATGACTCCTTTGGTGCAGGCGACCTAAAGAAAGCTGAATTCTCTACCGACGATCCATTCACCGAGCTAGGGTTGACCACACAGCAAGTCATCGCTGCCCCCATTACTTCGATGGTCAAGGACGGCCTCAAGGAGTTTGGTCTTGACAACAAGAGCGCCGTACGATGCAAGAATATGTTTGCGCTAGGGCTTATCTGCTGGCTCTTCGATCGTCCTCTCGAGCATGCAGAGGAGTTTCTCGACCGCAAGTTTGGCAAGAAACCCGATCTACGCAACGCCAACATCAAAGCACTACACGACGGCTTCAACTTCGGAGCCAACACACACGCCTCCACCACCGTCTATCGAGTGGAAAATCAGCAACCCAAGCCCGGGCGCTACCTAGATATTAATGGTAATAAGGCTACGGCCTACGGTCTGATTGCGGCAGCCGAACGTGCAGGCCTAGAGCTATTCCTCGGGAGCTATCCCATTACTCCTGCTACAGATATCCTACATGAGCTAGCCAAACACAAGGCACTTGGTGTCAAGACAGTGCAGGCCGAGGACGAAATTGCAGGCATCTGTACAGCTATCGGGGCTTCGTTTGCAGGTGATCTAGCGGTAACGACAACTTCGGGTCCGGGTCTAGCCCTCAAGGGTGAAGCCATGGGGCTATCCGTTATCGCCGAGATTCCGCTAGTCATCGTCGATGTGCAGCGTGCAGGACCCTCAACGGGGATGCCTACCAAGAGCGAACAGACGGACCTCATGCAGGCGCTCTACGGGCGCAACGGTGAGAGCCCTATGCCGGTTATTGCGGCCACTACTCCTAGCGATTGCTTCTACTCTGCCTATTGGGCAGCTAAGATTGCACTAGAGCACATGACGCCCGTTATTCTATTGACGGACTCGTTCATCGCCAATGGTTCGTCTGCGTGGCGCATCCCTCAGATGCACGACCTACCAGAGATCAAGCAACACACAGTAGATCTTCGCCCCGAAACAGACAAAAGATGGCGCCCGTATGAGCGTAACTCCGAGACTCAGGTGCGCTATTGGGCCAAACCCGGTATGGAGGGCTACGAACATCGTCTTGGTGGGCTAGAGAAAGATTACCGTACTAGTGCGATCAGCACAGATGCCGATAACCACGAATTGATGGTTCGCACCCGTGCAGAGAAAGTCGCCAAGATCGCCGATAAGATACCACAGCTGGAGGTAGAGGGAGACCTTGATGCCGAGCTACTCATCGTTGGGTGGGGTGGTACCTACGGGCATCTCTACGAAACAATGCAGGAGATGAGAGCAGTAGGCCACAAGATAGCACTGGCTCACTTCGCTTTTATCAACCCTCTGCCCAGCAATGCCGAGGAAGTGCTACGACGCTACAAGCGTGTGGTCATAGCGGAGCAGAATACGGGGCAATTTGCTAGCTATTTGAGAGGTTTGCTACCCGGTTTCTGCCCATTGCAGTACAATCGCATTACTGGTCAGCCCTTCACAGTGGCTGAGCTGACCGAGGCATTCACCAAAATCATAGAGCAATAAAACCATGGATACGAATATGTGTAAGCTAGAAGCAAAAGATTTCAAGAGCGATCAGTACGTACGCTGGTGTCCCGGTTGCGGTGACCACGCAGTGTTGGCGGTACTACACAAGGCGATGGCTGAGGTCGGTATTCCTACTCATAGGACAGCGGTTATCTCGGGTATTGGCTGTTCGTCCCGCTTGCCTTACTATATGAATACGTATGGCTTCCATACGATCCATGGCCGTGCAGCGGCTATTGCCACGGGCGTCAAGACTGCCAATCCCGACCTAAGCGTTTGGGTTGTCTCGGGTGATGGTGACAGCTTGGCTATCGGTGGTAATCACTTTATTCATGCGATCCGTCGTAATGTCAATCTGAATATCATTCTTTTCAACAACCGCATCTACGGCTTGACGAAGGGACAGTACTCACCTACGAGCGACAGAGGCTTTATCTCCAAGAGCTCTCCCTATGGTACGGTTGAGGACCCTTTCATTCCAGCCGAGCTTTGCTTGGGAGCACGAGGGAAGTTCTTTGCCAGAGCTATTGATGTTGATATGAAAAATCTACAGTACTGTATGCAGGAGAGTGCTAAGCACGAAGGTGCATCAGTGGTGGAGGTGCTGGTCAATTGTGTGATCTTCAACGATGGTATTCATCGCTCCTATGCCATGAAGGACGTACGAGATGACCGTACGATCATGCTCCAGCATGGCGAGAAGATGATCTTTGGTAAAGATAGGAACAAGGGACTCGTGCTCGACGGGCTTAAGCTAAAGGCCGTTACAATAGGCGAAGATGGCTACACGATCGACGATGTACTTGTACACGATGCGTACGAACCAGATGTGACGATGCACAATATGCTGGCGATGATGGGTGGTGAGCTACCTATTGCTCTTGGTGTGATCCGTGATGTGCAGGATATCTCTTACGAAAAAGCCGTGCATCAGCAGATTGCCGATGTACAAGCCAAGAAGTCTCAACGCACACTCGAGGAGCTTCTACTGACCGATTCTTATTGGGAGGTTAAGTAGCTCAATAGAATATAAGCCAAGCGGGGCAGCACCGATGACATTCGGTACTGCCCCGCTTGCGTTTAAGTCTAGCTAACGCTTAGGCGGGTGCGTTTGCCTGTCGCATCAACAGCGATGATACGATGACTGGCTGTCCAAGTCATGCTTGCGGGGAGCGTCCACGAAGTCTTGTCGCCGTACTCGATGTGTAGGATCTCTCCGTCGGCATCCGCCACCTCGTATGCTACGACACGAGAGAAGCCCTGTGTGGAGATCTGACGATTGTTGCGGATAATCGTGCCGACCGTCATGGGCTGAGGATTGCGGTACAGATCTAGATTGTTCTCCGTGATATACTCTAGGGCTACGTTGAGCTTAGGCTTACGGAGCGCCTTGATCTGCTCTCGCACCTCTTGGCCTCTCTGCTCTGTCACAGTGAGCCTACCCTTGCCATAATCATCAATCTCCATATCGATAGGAGTGAGGAAGCCCCACTTGTCGAAGAAGTCCGTCAGGTCATAGCCCGCTACCTTGGAGGCGATGAGGGCAAACTCACTCTGCTCGTAGCCCGGTGCTCTCTTGGTAGCATCGTTTGTCGCATGGACACGGAGGTACTCGTAGAGGTCTGGATAGAAGCCTCCCTTGTCGGAGGTCTGTATGGCGGGTGTCTTGCCTAACACGTTGCCGAAGTAGAGCTCTAGCTGTACGAATGGTACTAGCTTGCCGAAGACATTGGTCGTCTTGGAGGCATGGCTATCACTGGGCACAACCTTATTGGGTTCTTGGTCACTTAGGGATTTGATATTGCGCCGTAATAGTCCATTCCAAGCCTCGTGGTAGCGGTTCTCATTCATCATACGTGTCTGTTTCTTGAAGATATTGTACATCACGTAGAAGGAGAAGATATTGACCGTACACTCGGTCATACCTTTCCACTTGAGGCCTTGCGTCTGATTGGTGTGTCCAATCTCGTGGTAGGGGCCCCAAGCACTCTCCATTTTCTGTGCGCTTGCTAGCGTCTCCATCGTAGTGTGGACGTAGGCTGTATGGTGATGCGTTGCATACATAAAGGCATGATACATCACATGCATATAAGATCTATTCTTACGTACTCGGTCGTATTTGTAGAGCCCTAGATGCTCCATCTCAGCCACGACGATCTTATCTGCCACGTCTGCGAGTGCCTTACCATCTGGGGTCAGACCACGGAACACTCTAGTCTCATAGGTCATATGTGCATGAGCTCCGATGATGTCGAAGTAGCGGTCTGTAGCTCTGCTGAGTAGCTCTAGCCAACGCCCACGGTGGCTCTCCCTCTGGCTGTCGAAGTAGCCATTGACTGTACCCGTGGCGAAGTGGATAGTGATGGGCTTGGCTGTGCTAAGTGCCTGCATTGTGCTGGTCAGATAATTGACGTAGATCAGCCCCTTCTCTCTAACCTTGATTGCATTGAAGCCTTCCTTGAGCGGATACATAGCTCCACCGAAGCCGTCGCTATTGGGCTTATCCAAGTTCTGAATCCTAAGTTGTAGACCAGAGTGCCCATGCGTATCCCCGACGAAAACGACTAGCACTTCGTCCTTCTTCACTGCTATACCCGTGGGGTTGTCATGTACAGAATGTGGGTAAGTCTTGAGCTCGTTGGCTTGTATCCAAGGGTCTGGGTAGGCCTCGAAGTCGTCGATGCGGAACTCTCTAGGATACTTCCTGTCGTACATCCGCAGGGCGATATCCTTGAGGAATGGGTCGGAGTGCTGGAGGATCTGCTCTCGTGAGAGGTTGGGGCGCAGCACAGTACAAGCCTTGTCGGAGAATAGATCTGCCATTAGCTGCTCATACGCTCTAGGATTATAGCCCGAGCGGTAGAACTCTATCTCTGAGGCCGAAGCATAGCCACCCACACCCGACAGGACCTTGATGCGGATAGCTCCAGCGGTAACTACCTGTTTGAGTGCAAGCTCTTGCATAGCTTTCGTCCCGTTGAAGGTGTGCCTCTGCAGCGAAGTGTAGTTCTGCCCATCGTTTGAGTACAAGATCTCTACCTCTTGGAAGTTGCCATTGTCATTACCTCCCTGACGAGGATAGTAAGTAATCGAGCCGACTTGCTCGGTCTGCTCAAAGATGAAATCTAGCTCAATTGGCAAATCATTTCGTCCCCAGCGAGAGTGATAGATGGTGGCATCTGTAGTTCCATTGGTGTTGCCGTCTATTGCGTTGGATATCTTGCTGTGCGCATGCTCAGAAGAGGCTTTGGCTCGGGCAACCTTGATCTTGTTCTGCTGCTTGATGGCCGACTGCTTGCGATCGAATCCGTCATTATACACCCCACTTGCTTGTGCCTCGGAGGTGCTACTCCAGCCTCGCTCTGGTACGATGTTCACTCCTGATACCTCTCGCCAGAAGGGGAGGTTCTTGGGGTTGTTGAGCTGGGTGTAGCCAGCCCAAGTTGAGGCGTATGGGGAGCGTCCGGCTACATAGTTTCTAGAGCCGAGCGACTTGCGCCCACCGTTCTCGCTACGCTCAAAGTGCCAAGCACCCACCTTGGTGATCATCTGTGCGGTAGAGAAGTTGTAGCCTCTAGAGCGTACTAGTGAGTAAGGCAAGTCGCTATCGGCATCGAGGTCTTGGATATGATCTTCCAACTCGAGGCCTTGGTTGAGGCTCGTTGAGCGAAGCTGATTGAAGGACGAAGCTACTGCTCGTCCTTGTAGGACGGGGACGGCCGCATCTACTACCTCGGGCGAGCGATTGTCTGAGTTGTATCTAACCAAAACAAGACCATCGGTGGGTGCTAGGTCTAGGACGGCTGGCCATCTATTGCCACCCTCGTGTGTGATACCATTGTCGGCTGCTACGAAGGCTTGGGTATATCCTCTGCTGAAGGCGGAGTCGATCTGTCCGCCAGCTCTTGGATTGGTGGCTTGTGCATCTTCTAGATCCTGCACGGCTTGTTTGAGAGACCTATACTTAGGGTCGCTGGTGCTATTCCCTGTAAATAGGTCTGCAGGGAGGGTGCCTTGCTGTACGGCACGGTCAAAAGCATCGATGCTACTCTTGGGGCTCTTGCGTGTTTTGGCGTAACCCGGGCCTGCGATGAGTACTGTCTTCCCCGGCTCTAGGATTGTCGATCGGCTACCTAAGAAACGATGAAACCACGCCCCCTCGTACTCGCCCATGCGAGGGTAGTTTTGACCTACACTGCCTCCAAATGGCACTTTGTTGGGTGCATCTCCCGAGATGATCGATAAGGGTAGTAGTAGAGCTGTGTTAGGGTTGTTCTGTCCTCTAGGGGTATTGGCTACATAGAAGGTATAGCCCTCCGAGTAGCTGTTGATAGCCCTAGCTAGCGCATACTCGGCTAGGTCTATGGGGCTAGTGGTGGGGTTGTAGATCTCGACGATAGAGTAGTTGTTGCGGTTCTGTGGCTGGCTGGGGTTCTCCTCTCGAGCATAGTCGTAGAAGACCTCTGAGATGATCAGACCGCTCGTCAAGATATTGCTTAGCTTGTAGGTGCTCCCGATTTTCAGAGGGCGATGCCTCTGCTTGTCGTAGGTAACGACATGCTGGGCGACATTGATTTCGCCTGCTTGTGGGGTCTCCAGCGCCTCTACCTCTAGCTCTATCTTGGTGCTTAGGTTGGGCTGCTCTACATTGGTAGGCATACCCCAAGTGTAGATCGTGCGCTCTGGCGACCAGCCAGCTCCTGCGGGTAAGACGAGGCGATGGTTCGTAGAGGCTCCTGCTGGGGCAAGGGTGAACCTCCGCTCCACGATATCGGTATTGGTGACATCTGCACGCCACTGAGGGAGCTGATTGGGCGAATCGAGGGCGTCGTCCTCGATAGCCATGGGATCGAATACCCCTGTATCTCGCCAAGCATTGGTCGATATCTTGAGCCCTATAGCCTTGTAGTCTTGAGCCATATCGCTATTGAACTGCAATCTAAGGATCGTCCCGTGGGGGCGGAAGCGAGCCGCCGCTGGGATCAAGGCTGTCTGGCTGTTGGCAGGTAGCTCTAGCCTTGTCCAAGCTAAGATATAGGGGGCATCAAGGCTACCGTTTGCTGGCAGAGAAGTCGGCTCCGAGCCAGCCTCTCCCATTCGTAGCTGTCCGTTACTGAGGTCGAAGCTCTTACCTCCGATGATTGCGGTTATGTACCACTGACCTGCACGGTCTATTTTTTTATCCGAGGGGAGGCGCACTTTCTCTAGCTTGAGCCGATTGCCACTGCGTCCTTTCCAAGTGATGTCGGCATAGATCGTCGCCGAGCGGTCGCCCTTTTTCCTGATGATGCAGTGGGCCGTTTCTTCAGCTCGAACGTCTGACTTTTTCAGAGTCGTTGTAGCTTCGTCTTCTTCGTATTTATTGGCTCTCAGATCCTCCCCCTCAAGGTCAATGTCGAGTGAGAGCATCAGTGCATCTACCTCCTGCTTGGCATTGGTAGTCACAGAGATTAATACGGGCTCCGTAGAGGCGGTTGCTGCTGCCTCATTGTCGCTGAGTATGGCCTCACGATCCTCGGCAGTACAGCCCCATATCGAGAGCAGGAGGACGAGCAGTGTCGCACATCTCAAGGGGTTGATTCTCATTGTATTCTTTGCGATTTTTGTATTCATTCGGGGTCTGTAGTTTTATAGTTCGCCCTCTTCGTCCCAATCATCAACTAGGAGATCCTCGTCTATGATTGTGGCGAGATACGATATTTGAGTTAATAGACTGATCCCTTGCCCTGAGAGCTGGATGTGATAAGTCTCTGGAGCGGCATAGCTATGCCTAGCCCCTTCTTGGTATGTCATATTATATGTAAGAGATGATAGAATTTGGACGAAGGTATAGCTGTGGGTGATGCAGCGCCTCGCTTCTTAATTTTTTATTTCGGACTGCAAAGATACGAAAACTAATTAGATTTATCGCACTATTTTAGACGTACTCTGGCGAGATGTCGAGGATTACATAATTTATATTTTGGATCAGTTTTCTGAGTATTGTTGGGGCGTTTACTTCCCGAGGCGGAGAAAAGGGGTAGATTGCGTATTTGCCCCCTAGCGGGCGCTACACGGCGTCCGACCTCGCTGGCAGACCTTTACCCTAGTGCGATGAAAATAACTGCCTAAAACGCCCTCTATACAAATGTCTGTTTCCCAGTAATATAAATTGCGGACTTAGGCGATTTTATAGATTTTCGGCTTATTGCTTGGCATTTCTTCCCATCAATCTTGACAGATTGTAGGATAGATCTGGGCAGATTAGTCCACCAATTCTAAAAAATGTTCCCATTGAAATGATTGATTGCTGTATGACAATCGCCGAATTGATAGCTAGTGTTGTTGTTATTTTTTTACAGAATGTTTATACGAATGGGGGTGCCAGTGAGAGCTATCCGTAGTCGCCTCACCCTTGTCCTTGTTTCATAGATGCCCTTTGGGTAAATAATGTCAGTAGAGAGCCTCTAGTGTTTTAATAGTCTGTTTGATAGGCGGTTATTTTTGTTTTTCTTGGGTAGCCAGTGGCTGCCCTCATGTATGGTGCAAGCAGACTCTTCCTTAGGTGGTATATAGCCGGAGCTCCATGAGTCTAGTGAATGGCCTGCTTCATGTATGGTCAAGTGCGTTTAGCGAGCTTGTTTCTCTTACCCCAATGTGCTATATTTGTAGCCCATATACATTATAGCAGAATAAGAATCAGTATTATACCAGTTCGTATGAAAAGTTTCCTTAAAATGTTTTTGGCCTCTTTGCTTGGGATCGTAGCAGGCTCGGGGTGTTTGATTTTCATACTGTTTACCTTCATCGCAGGAGCTATAGCCAGCTTGGCATCTTTCGGCAGTAGCGATGTAGAGCCAGTGGCAATCAAAGCTAATACAGTACTCAAGATCAATCTGTCGCAGATCTCCGAGATTGTCGAGAGCAATCCGCTAGACAACCTGCTTAGTTCAAGCAAGGAGGATATGCCCGTTTCGCTGACCGAAGCAGTGCGTGCGATCAAGAAGGCCAAGAATAACCCCAATATCTCTGGCATTTACCTCAATGTAGAGCATATACAGGCTGGTATGGCTTCTGTCGATGAGCTCCGTAGAGCGCTGCAAGACTTCCGTGCTTCGGGTAAGGTTATCGTAGCCTACGCAGACGACTTCAGTCAGAAAGCATACTATTTGGCTTCTGTTGCCGATCAGATTACGCTCAACCCCGAGGGTTCGGTAAGCATTATGGGTATCGCTTCAAGCACTTTGATGATGCGCAGCGCTCTCTCCAAGCTCGGTATCAAGACCGAGGTCTTCAAGGTGGGTACATACAAGTCTGCCGTAGAGCCCTTCATTCTCGACCACATGAGCGAGGCCAACAAGGAGCAGGTACAGACCTACATCGATGGCCTCTGGCACAACATTACCTCTACCATAGCAGAGGCCCGAGGCATCGAGCCCGACTCTATACGCCTGATAGCAGAGCGTGGTGAAGCGTTTGCACCAGCTCAACTCTTCGTTGAGCGCAAACTGGTCGATACCCTGCTGTACAGACGTGACATCAAGGGGCTTATGGCAGAGCGCTTGCAGCTAGGTAAGCCCGAGGAAGTCAATATGGTTACTCTGTCGGAGATGGTTAATCAGCCCGAGGTTGGTGCCCCTATCTCTGGCGATGCGATCTCTGTGATCGTCGCAGAGGGGGAGATCATGCCAGAGAAAGCATCTCTATACGGTGGTGTAACTAGCATCACATACGACCTAGTCGATAAGCTACAAGAGGTAGCTAAGCGAGAGGACGTCAAGGCAGTAGTGCTGCGCATCAATTCTCCCGGGGGAAGTGCATTCCTATCGGAGCAGATATGGAGAGAGGTTAAGGCTCTGCAAGAGCTAAAGCCTGTGGTTGTATCCATGGGTGATGTGGCAGCCTCTGGTGGTTACTACATAGCCTCGGCAGCCGACCGCATCGTAGCCGAGGCGAATACGCTCACTGGGTCCATCGGTATCTTTGGCCTAGTGCAGAACGCCAGTGAGCTGGCTAGTCGCCTAGGGGTCAATTTGGATATTGTCAAGACGAGTAAGTTTGCCAATCTACAGAGCGGTGGTCTAGCAGGGCTACCCATCAACCCCATGACAGATGAGGAGCGTGCCCTCATACAGCGTATGGTAGAGCGAGGCTATCGGACGTTCCTGAGTCGAGTGGCCGAGGGTCGCAACATGACCTTGGAGCAGGTCGATCAGGTTGCTCAGGGGCGTGTGTGGCTAGGTAGTAAGGCTCTAGAGCTAGGTCTGGTAGATGAGTTGGGCGGCCTATCTACCGCCGTGGAGGCTGCTGCCAAACTAGCGAACCTCTCTGAATATAGACTGGACTACGGCCAAACCTCTCGCAATATCCTCTCGGAGCTCCTAGAGAGTCAGAGCAGCAGCGACTTCGTGGCTAGACTCAAGTATAGTTTCATGAGCCCTCGTGAGCGTGAGCTCCTGCTCCTGCTTGAGCGACAGACCGCAAGCCTAGGCGTGCAAGCTCGTCTGCCCTACGAGATCTCGGTCTACTAAACCTAGAGCGTGTGCATCAATAGCGAGTAGAATATGTCCACGATCACCAAGTACCGTCCATTGCTGCGTCCCCTTGCTTGGCTATACGGCAGGGGCGTGGCTCTGCGCAATTTTTGTTTCGATCGTGGATTATTGCCTAGCGAAGCCTTCCCTATCCCCGTTATCTGCGTCGGCAATATCGCCATAGGAGGTACGGGTAAGACACCTCATGTGGAGTATATTCTCCAGCATCTGCATCAGCAGTATCGCGTCGCAGTACTTAGTCGCGGCTACAAGCGCAAGAGCAAAGGTCTGGTCGTGGCTACCGAGGTATCTAGCCCTCTAGAGATCGGTGATGAGCCTAGGCAGATCAAGCTCAAATATCCGCAGGTGCAGGTTGTCGTGGATGGTAATAGACGGCGAGCGATGCGCTACTTGATGTCGCTGCCAGCAGATCAGCGCCCCGAGGTGGTGGTCATGGACGATGGCTATCAGCACCGCTACCTCAAGCCTTCCTACTCGATACTGCTTGTAGATGCTAGACGACCAGTGTGGGACGATCGGCTACTACCAGAGGGCAATCTGCGAGAGTCTATCTCTGCACTCTACAGAGCTGACTGCATCATCGTGACCAAGTGCCCAGAGGATATGAGCCCCATACAGCAGCGCATCATCGAGCGCAATCTGGCTCTCTTCCCTCATCAACAGATTTACTTCTCTCGTATGGCCTATCAGGCGTTGCAGCCGTTGGTGCCGCCCCTAGATGCCTCGGCAGAGGCTGCACCTCCCGGTCGGGTGGATAGGGTCGTGGCTCTGGCTGGTATCGCCAATCCCGATCCTTTTGTCCAGAGGTTAGAGGCACGTTTTAGGCTAGTGGATAAGCTCATCTACCCCGATCATCACCACTTCGAGCAAGACGATATCAGAGAGCTAAACCAACGGTACAGCGAGTTGCTAGCAGAGGATAATACCTCTCTCTATGTCATTTGCACGGAGAAAGATGCCGTTCGGCTCATAGAGTACCAAGCTCATCTAAGCCCCGAGTTGCTTAGCCGTATCTATTACCTCCCGATCCACGTGGAGGTTTTGCACAATGAGGAGGAGCTCAAGCGATCTATCTGGCTAGCTGCAAGGGCCAAGCCCGCTTCGCTGCAGATCTAGAGCAGGCCAACCCCCCCAAACATAAAATCCCCTAGAGCCCGTGAGCTCTAGGGGATTTTTGTGCATTGGCTCGGGTTGTACTATATCGAGGCTAGAGCTTGCTCTAGGTCGGCAATAATGTCTTCGGCGTCCTCAATACCTACTGATAGGCGTACGAGCCCCTCCGATATATCGCTGGCAGCTCGCTCTTCGGGAGTGTAGGGCGAGTGTGTCATGGAAGCGGGGTGCTCAATGAGCGTCTCGGTATCTCCGAGGCTAACGGCAAGGCTGCATAGATGTACAGAGTTCATCAGTTTGCGCCCAGCCTCGAGGCCACCTGCTACCTCGAAGGCAATCATCGAGCCGGGTAGGCGCATATATTTCTTGGCAAGCTCTCTCTGAGGGAAACTCTCTAGGCCGGGATAGGCTACGTTCGTTACCTTGGGGTGACGCTCTAGGAACTCCGCCACCTGCTGAGCATTCTCGCAGTGTCGCTCCATGCGCACGTGTAGGGTTTTGAGCCCTCTGTTGATTAGAAATGCCTCGAATGGGCCGAGTGATGCCCCCGTAAGATCCTTGATGCCAACTAGACGAACTTGGTCGATGTACTCTTGGCTGCCGACTACGAAACCTGCGATGACGTCACCATGCCCGTTGAGAAACTTCGTTGCCGAGTGTACCACGATATCCGCTCCATGGCTTAGCGGGCGGCAGATGTAGGGTGTACAGTAGGTATTGTCTACCATGACGCGCACACCCTCTTGGGCGTGGGCAATCTTGGCGATAGCCTCTATGTCGGCCAGATACATATTGGGATTGGCAGGGGTTTCCACATAAACCAGTTTGGTATTTGGGCGCATCGCACGGCGCACCTCCTCGGGGTCACGCATGTCGACGAAGCTAACCTCTACGCCATAGCGCTTGAGCCCATGCTCAAGGAAGGCATACGTGCAGCCATAGAGGGTCTTGCCTGCTACGATGTGGTCGCCTGCCTGCACACATACCCAGATCGCTGAGGTAATAGCCCCCATGCCAGAGGCCGCACTTACGCAGGCCTCACCGCCCTCTAGGGAGGCAACTTTCTCTTCGACCGTAGTGCAGGTTGGGTTACCTAGACGGCTATAAATATAGCCGCCCTCCTCCAGCGCAAAGCGGCGACCTCCCTGCTCGGCGTTGTCGAATATAAATGTTGAGGTTTGGTAGATTGGTGATGCAAGCGTGCCGTACATGTTTTTCTCCGCACCTACGTGTATGGAGCGTGTTGCAAAGCCAGCTTTCTTAATCTCTTCGGGTGTCAGCATAATGTGTATTTATTAGAGTTAGACAATTACTTGCTTCATTCTTTTAGCAAATATAGATGTTTATCCCTATTTGTCGATCATTATACTAGACATCAAGAGTAAACTAACCTTTTTATCCGCCAAAGCGAGAGGTGTCGACCTGCTTGTGCTTGCGCTGCTTGTATTGGCCGAAGCGGTAGGACAGAGAGAGCATAACGCTGCGTAGGTGCTTATCTACATGCATAACTAGGCGATTGCCCCCAAGCTCAGCGGTCGGGCGTGGAGCTCCACGCTCCAATAGGTCATTGCCCTTGAGGCTAAGTGTTAGGCGGTCGTCTAGGAGTACACATTGTAGACCTGCATTCACGACCCAGAGAGAGGAGAGGTCGTAGTTGGTTTGGATCGAGGGGCTAACGTAGTAGCTCGAGAGGTCTAGCGAGAGCTTAGGCCGTTTTAGGAGCATGATACTATTGTCTAGGTATAGATAGGCGTTGAGCCTCTGTCGGTCTAACTGGTGCCCGTGGAAGTCATTCGTCTTTAGACGTGTTTGCATCACGCCAAGCGTAATCCTTGAGTCGAGTATCTGGCCTAGCTTGATAGGAGCAACGAGATTAGCCCCCATACGCAGAGCATAGTCCCAGTTGAGTGTCTTGTAGATGAGGATTAGCTGCTCGGTAGACTGGTAGGCCGATTGCTGGAAGTAGCTGGGCTGATAGGTCCAGAAGAGCTGTACGGCATAGTCTTGTTTGTAGAGGTAGTTGAGCGAGGCTCTGTGTCTACGCATCGGTGTGAGTAGAGGATTGCCGTGAATTTGGCTATACACATCTAGGTAAGAGATGCTGTGCTGCATCTGCTTGTAAGGCGGGTAATCCTTGTCTGAGCTAAGAGAGAACTGTACGATATGGGTTGGCGTCTTCATATAGTTGAGCGACAGGCTGGGGTAGACGTGCCATCTGCTACGATTGCCTTGACGGTAGTACTCTGCCGTCACCGACCCCGCAATCCAAGTGTTGCCGATTTTGTACGATAGGCCTGCGTACACCTCGTATATCTGCTCACGGGTTAGAGCTGATAGGTCGGGGAGGGAAACGAGCGCTCCTTTGAGGGTATGAGAGGTTTGGCTGTCTTGGCTACGGCTGAGCTGGGCAATGCCACCGTAGGTTACACGCAACTTGTTTAGAGGAGTCAAGCTCCCGTTGAGATACGCCTTAGCTTGATGGGCATACTGGGAGGCATCAATCTGAAAATCACTTAGTCCCGATGTTGTGGCTATGCTCATCATCTGCGCACTGCGATAGCGGTAGTGCAGATAGTCCACACCAATCTCTAGCCCCTTGCCCCAAGTATAGCTAGCCGAGAGGTTATGCATATAGGTAGATGAGGTTTTGTTGTTGAAGTCTTGCTTGAATGTGCCGACTGATGTCGCTTGGCTTGCCTTATCTGGTGCTAGATCTGTCGTGTAGGCAGCACTGAATTGGTGATCTTTGCTAGGCGTATAGTCGGCTCCTAGGCGCAAGAGATGCTCCTGCCCCGATGTACTGATGGTTTGCTCTTGGTTCAGCTCGTAGCGCTTCCCCCCGACTTGATGCCAGCCCTCCAGACCTATTGGAGAAACGGAGCGGGATACCCGAGGAGTGTATAGAGCATCTAGGGTCAGCGTGGGGGAGTCGTACACCAAACTACCTCGTCCCGAGAAACTAGAGGCATATTGCTCCATGTAGCTGGTTTGTACCTCGCCTCGCCAGTGTGCTTCCTCTCCTCGAAGTAGCACTACATTGATTACTGCACCTCGGGTCTGGTATTTGGGTTCTGGGTTGTACATCACCTCTAGGCTTGTCACTCGGCTGGCGGGCATTGAGGTCAGCAGGGCTCTAAGCTGACCTGTGGACATGGTGCTGGGGCGACCGTTTAGGACGATTGTTACCTCCGAAGCTCCAACCAATGATAGAGAGCCGTTGCTCTCTAGGACTGAGGGCAAGCGCTTGATGAGATCGAAAGCAGAGTTGGCGATGCGTCCTTTGAGAAGTGTGGGCGCATCGTAGACGAACTTACCTTGCTCAAGTCGAACCAGAGGCCTGCGCCCTACGATGGATACCTCTCCCAGAGTACTGGTCTGTGCGGCTATGTGTATATCGCCAACCTCGGGAGAATGATATGTAGAGCTATGGGTTTGGTAGCCGAGATGCTGAATGAGTAGGCGAAAAATCGGAGGATAATTGGTGAAGCTAAACGAACCATCAGATGCCGTTATTGCTCCCGATAGATAAATCGAGTCACTACTCTGCAAGACGACAGTGGCCCCCTCTAGAGGCTTATCTCCCTCGCCCAATACTCGCCCTCTGATGCCTTGTGCCAAAGCACTAGCTACACTAAGTAGGCTCATGATGACCACGAAAAAACTTACTCTCATAGCGATAATAGATATTGTCTGTACTGATGATTACTTAATCGTTAGTGTCGTAATAACCAAACTGCTTAAGCAGCCTTGGATATTTGCTCTGTACGGACTGGGTCGTAGGGCAGAGGTTACATATATTTTGTCGTACCTTTTAGTTTTATTCTTGAGGCCTTCTAGAGCTGATTACTTACCTTGTACTTTGCTTATTCTGAGGTTTCTAAGAGCGAAAGGGGCTGAGCCAAAAGTGAATTTTGACACAGCCCCGTAGTTGATGTAATTGTGCTCTGCAAGCTATCCGTAGCTTTCGCCATGTTGGCCATTAGCTCTACTCCTCTGTTTGGCAGGTGGGCATCAGCCCCTCTAGACCGAGCTCAGATAGGCGGCCTATGTGTTGGCTTTGTTCCTGCGTTAGATGCTCTAGCAGGAAGAGTAAGTTCTTCCTTTGGTGCTGGCTCAGTGGCGAGGAGAGTAGCTTGGCTGCCATATGTAGTTTGGGGAAGACCTTAAATAGTTCCCCCTTGCCCTTGGGTGTGATGAAGACTCTGATGCTTCTGCGGTCATTCTCGCTAGGGAACTCCTCGATGAGGCCGTCCCGCTTGAGCCGTCGCATCACCTCTCCACCCGAGGTCTTCTCCATGCCGTTTCTGCTGTTTAGTTCGCTTTTGGTTAGTCCGTTGTCATTGAGTAGACACACGAGGTAGGTGTACTCCTCCTCGGTTTGTAGGTATTCACTCTCCGCTAGAGCTTTTTTGATATAAGCCTTGGAGTAGCGGTGCAGTAGGCTCAGATGCCTCGCAATCCCTACATCTGCGGGGGCTGCATCGGCTCTAGGGTCTGATGTGTCTTTATGTATGGGTAGCATACTCTCGACAAAAGTCAAGAAGCTACGCATACCCATCTGCTCGGCATCTGGTACTAAGCTCTCAAATAGGTCGAGGTACTCGACCAGCTCTAGAAGTAATCGCTTACTTTTCATCCTTCCCCTCCTAACACCTGATGATTACGAACTGCCAATAGTTACCTTCTCTTGAGAATGCTGTTGAGCACTCGAGCCGTATGTACAAGCTTACCCGACTTCTGTGAATAGATCTCTACGCTCCAAACATGGGTGCTACGCCCCCTATGCATGATGCGTGCCTCCGCCCTCATCGTATCTCCTGTCATGGCAGATGCTACATGGTTGCCACTAACTTGCGCGCCTACTTGCATCTCCCCCTCCTCCAGTAGGGCCAGCGAGCCGTAGCCCGCCATAGTTTCGGCGAAAGCGAGGTTCGCCCCACCATGTATGATGCCCATAGGCTGGGCGGTGCGATTGTCTACTGGCATCGTCCCTACGATATAGCCCTTGGCAACCTCTACGCAACGGATCCCCAGTGCCTCCATAAGTGTCCCGGGGATTAGTGAGTTGAACTCCTCTACCGTGTAGGGCGATTCGTCGTGGTGGTTGAAGAGGTACTTGGCTAGTAGGTGTGCCACACCGTCTTCGTCATTACTCTTGGTCACGTAGTCGGCACAGGCTTTGATGGCTTCACGGGCGTTGGCCATAGCAACGCCTAGACCAGCGTATTGGATCATCTCCAGATCATTGAAGCTATCCCCCACGGCAATTAGTTCGCTGCGGTCGTAGTCTAGTCGCTCAAGCAGTCGGCTTAGAGAGGCTGCCTTGTGCACTCCTTCTGGTACCACCTCCAAGAAACTCGGGTGGGAACGAAAGGCATTGACACGACCAGCGAAGCGCTCCTTGACGATAGGCTCCAGAGCTTCTATGCGATCGGGGGGGCCAACGATCAGGCACTTGGGCAGGGCTTGTGGTACGTCTGTGGAGAAGTTGGCTACCTGTTTAGGGCTCATTCCAGTGATCTCGACTTCCTTGAGTAGGTAGGGGTCTCCAATGTTTTCGGATAGGATATGTTCTGCATCGTACGTCAGGATTGTTAGGCCGTACTCTTTACTCAGACCGTATAGCTCTGTAGCTATGCCCTCGGGCAATAGGTACGAAGCAATGGGATTTTTAGCTCTGCAGTTGTAGACTTCTCCTCCGTTGAAAGGCATTAGATAGCCACTGTATCGGTCTAGTTGTAGCTCACGAGCAATCTCTCTTAGCCCTGCCGTAGGGCGACCAGAGGCAATGATTAGACGTATCCCATATTCTTCTTGAGCTTTGATTAGGGCATCACGCACTGGGGCCGTGAGCACCCTCTCGGAATTGACCAATGTGCCGTCTACATCAAGGGCCATTAGCTTATACTTCGTTGTCTTCATCTGTTTTCTTCGTTTAGTGTAGCTTGGGTCGCTAGGAGGATCTCTTGTGCCATATCTACTAGGGCGCTGCAGGGGCGGTTGTATTTACCTTTGAGTTCGGCACAGGTTAGTCCGCCTGCTCTCTGGCGGAAGGTTTCGATCAGCTGAGCCGAGTGCTCGGCATTTATCAGGCTGCTTGCTGCATAGATTGCCCCGCACATTCCGCCCTCGGCTCTTCCACCGCCTTTGCTTCGGTAGATAAGTTCGATGTCATCGTCGGTCAATCCCGTCAGCTCTTGCTGAGATTTGTGGACGGACTGAGCACAGTTCCAGTTGTTGGACGCATTATGGAAGAAGGTTGAGGCCATAGGTCCTCTAAGGCGTGTCGCAGACTTTGGTTTGTCTTGAGGTAGCTCTTGTGTACCCATTATCTATTACTACTCTGGTTTATTGATGTAAGCGATCCCTTCGTTTAGGAGCTCGATACGTTCACTTGGGATATCTCGGAGCAAGTCACTATGCGTTGCGGCCACGCAGTAGTCCCCAGCCAAGCCCGCGAGGTAGATTTTGTCTGCCTCGAGTAGCACACGAGGTGTCTGTTCTGCGAATGCGCTGTACGCATCTTTTTCGCTTGTAGTTGCCTTCTCTACGTAGAGCAATGTCTTGCCCGAGAGAGCAGCACGTACGGTCTGCTCGTGAATGGCTGGGTAGATAGCAGCTCCCTCGGTGTAGCGCACGCAGTGTGGAGGCCACATGCCTCCCTGAGCGACGAAGCTACAGTGGTCGTATGGGTGCTGATCCATCGTCACTACTACGGTGTCATAGCAATTGGGATGCTCTTCCATCCAAAGCGCCAAGCGCTCCATCGCCTCGGCGGCCTCCGGCACAGGTAGTGTACCCGTGATGAAATCTATCTGAGGATCTACAATGAGAAGAACGTGCTTCATAGAAAAATAGTATGAATGATGATAAGAAATGATTTAGTTCGTTAGTAGCATGAAAAGGCCATACAAGGTAAGGGGAATGAAGAATATGATACAAAGCAAAACGAGGCACCCACAGCCTCTGCGTGTGGACTCCCCGAAGCTATCTCCCCCTAGTAGGGCTCCTAGTAGGGCGGCGAAAAGCAAGAATATGACAAGCTCAAACATAACTTATTATGTAGTGAATATAGAATTACTCCAGCGCACCTACCCATCTCGACAGATTGGAGGCAGAGGCTGGACCAGTAGCGAGCCAAACGCAACAGCTACAATACTATATATATCATAAGTCTATTAACTATTATATTGTTTAGCAGGAGTTCGATATAGTATAGTTATCGGGGCTGGCGTCGGGCTAGGTAGATTGATTAGCAAGCCAATAGGACAGTTTGGGGAGCCCACCGAGCTTTGCCCCGGCTATTTTCAACGTCAAATATAGCTCTTATTCGCCCCCAAAAGACCTAATACAGAATATTTCCTGATTGTGATCGGCCTAGATTAGGAAGAAGGGTATCACGACAGAACCATTCTTCTACAATTTCAAGACTCCTAAATAAGGACTCTACACCTATGAGTATATCAATAATCTGACAAGACGGCTACACCTAGTGAAGAGAATCGTAGCCGTCTTACCGTCTGTGGCATGGGGAGCGAACAATTTAGGTGAGGCCTTGTTTTACACCCAGACAACAACTAAAATTATTTACAAACATGGCAGTAAATCATATTTCCAAAGCTGAGTTCGTTCAACTCGTTCACGATGTAGACACCAATCCTGCTGGTTGGCAGGCTAAGCACAGCCTCCCAGTATTGATCGACTTCTATGCTACTTGGTGTGGTCCTTGCCAAGCTCTAGCGCCACTGCTTGAGGAAGTGGCACAGGAGTACGAGGGACGTATCCAGATCTATAAGGTTGATGTAGACCAAGAGCCCGAACTAACATCGCTCTACAACATTCGTACAGTTCCTACGCTCCTATTTGCACAGCCCAACAGCGACAAGCCTAAGCTGATGCTTGGGGTAATGGGTAAGACCGAGCTTAAAGAAAAGATCGAAACCCTACTGCTAGGCTAATCTTTGGAGAGCCCATACAACAAGAACCGCCTGCATTCTCGACAGAGGGAATGCAGGCGGTTCTTGTTTATCTCAATAGCTTAGGCAAAAAAGAAGACGCCGAGCAAGGAGCTAATGCTAATAATTACCCAGAGTACGATAGCTAAGACAAAAGGCTTAGCTCCAATACCCCGTAGAGAAGACCAAGAGAGCGATGCACCGATGAAAAACATAGCGAGCATCATACCACGACGAGCAAGCGAACTAATCCATCGGCTTAGCTCTGGGCTTACCTCTTGTAGGAAATATGTATTGACAATCATCGCCAGTACGAAGTAGGCGATAAACCACGGAATACGTACTCGGCTACCGCCTCGGCTAAAGATAAGCGACGAAACGAAGGCCAGAGGGATAATCCACAGAGCTCTAGTTAGCTTAATCATAGTCGCAGTTTGCAGAGCTTCGTCGCCATAGGCTGCGCCAGCTCCTACTACGGAGCTAGTGTCGTGAATGGCAATCGCTGCCCACGTGCCGAAGCTATTCTGGCTAAGCTCTAGGTAGCGCCCAATAGGTGGGAAGATAAATAGGGCAATAGCATTGAGCACAAATACCGCCCCGAGTGCTACGGACATATCCCGCTCATCGGCATCAATCGTCGGCCCGACTGCGGCAATAGCACTCCCACCACAGATGGCTGTCCCCGAACCTATGAGGTAAGAGATCTTGCGCTCCAACCCAAGAAGCCGCCCGAGTAGGACGCCTAGAGCGAGTGTACCGAAGACGCTAACGATCGTCACACTCATTCCTCCCGCACCAGAAGACAAAGACTCTTGTAGATTCATGCCGAAGCCAAGCCCGACAACCGACCATTGGAGCAGTTGTTTGGAGGCACGAGAGTTGAATTTGGCGTATGGTGTACCGAAAATCGCAGCACAGAGTAGCCCGAGGAATAGGGCTACTGGCGGAGTGAGCCAAGCAAAGTAGGATTGCAGACTAGGGATACAGCCCAGTGATAGGCAGAGTACAACCAGAATACATAGGGCGACGTATCCTCTCTCGGCTCGGCTTTGTGGGATTAATGGGGTATTCATGCGATAGATCTACTATTTATGGAGTAGATAGTTGTAAACTTTTAGGTTAGTAATGTTACTATTAAACTCTCCAGCTCTACGCAAAGGGAAAACCAGTGTTCGGTGGTAGTGCATCTTCTTACCCGTGCGATAGACTGTTGGGGAGAATGAATCTGGGGCTTGGTAGAGCGTGTTGAGGCGTTCCTCCTCTTGCTGTGGCACATACACAGTCTGGATATCCAATCTCTGGCGTAGCTTACCATTGATGTAGAGCGCCGTTCCCTTGTTTGTCCCTTGGATCGCAATCTGCACCTTACCAGTCTTGGGCAGTGTATAGTCGAACGTATCGAGGTAGCCATCTCTTAGGAAGCCTAGTTGCCCATTTTGGGGTGAAGTGAGATAGAAGACCGCATGCGCCGAGCGGAATAGCTCTGTACCGATTAGCTCATCAGCTAGCTCCATATCCCAGCTGACGGTATAGTTGTAGCCTATCTCTTCGTATGGTAGTTCGCTCCGAGGGTTAAGGCTAGCTTGGCTGTACACCTCGGCGGGCTCTGCTGCTAGGCGTGCCAATTCGTTTACTCCGGGGGCTTCACTCAGCAAAGGCCGCTGTCGCTCGTAGTCGGCATAGGGAATGGTCGTGCTATGAGCCGTCCAAGTCTTCAGAGCGATCATTTGCAGGGCGGGCATCAAGCGATGATGAATATCCTTGACCGTTATACCATTGCCGTAGTGGTCATTCCAAACGGCAAACATACCACCTAGGAGCGATGAGTCTTGCTCCTCAAACCTCTGATTGCCAATCTGCGCTGGTGTCCAAAATTTGTGTAGACGCTCGGTGTCGAGGTAGTCGTAGTAATAGCCTGCACCGGGGACAATGTAGGTCCAGCCGTCAGGGATACTCACAATCTGATAGCCCTGTTTCTTCATTTCCGTAGGATCTGCATAGCCGTTGTACCAGCACATCATCACCACATCTTGGTTTGCCACGGGCGTTTTGCCGTATGCGTGGGTAAGAGCTCCCCATAGGCAAGCCTGCTTACCGAAGCTCTGAACGTACTTGATGTATCGATCGGTGAAGTAGCGAAACCTCTCTCGCACCTCCTCTTTGGCATTGCTATACTCGTCTGTGCCGATATTCACTCGGCGACCACGAAAGACGGGTTTATCGTCTGATAGATATTCGTGGAATAAGGCATCGATAAACTCATAGGTCTTGGGGTTGAAGAGGTCTAGATGATCCATACCGTACTCCTTGCTCCCGATCTCCGGTATGATACGGCTAAAAGCCAGTGAGTGTGCCGGCACATCAATCTCGGGGATAATCTCTACAAACTGACGCATGGCACGCTCCTGAAAGTCAATGAACTCCTGCTTGCTGTACGATGCTCCTTTGATGGCCAAGTTGGGGAATACCTCGCTCTCTAGGCGGAAGGCCGATGAGGTCTGTGCCCAATCGCCACCGAAGTAGTCCTTGAAGCCATTGTCATTGAGGTGAACTTGTAGGGTATTCATCTTGTAGTAAGCCATCACCTTGACCAAACGATGCAGGTAGTCCATGGGGATATATTTACGGGCTACGTCTAGCAGTAGACCACGCATGGCATAGCGAGGAGTGTCGGTCGTCTGTCCTTGAGGCAAGGCTTGTCGCTCGTGCTGCTCCGAGAGTTGCAGCACAGTACGTGTCCCCCAAAATAGCCCTTGAGCGGTGGCTGCCGTGAGTCGAGTAACCTCGGTGATAGACAAGTGATAGCCTTCTAGTCCCAGAGCGTGATCTGGCTTGAGAGATAGGACGAAGTCCCCAGCTCTGGCTGAGCCACGGACGATGCGTAGCTGACGGCCAAACATCTGTCTGTAATCATTGGCCAGCTCCTCGGCCACCGCCCTAAGCTCCTTGGACGAGCTAGAGAGAACGATGCGTCCAGAAGGGCTGAACTCTCCCTCTGCTCCCTGCCACTCAGTTAGCTCAGGGATAACGAACGGCTTGGGGTTGCGTTGGGCTAATACGCTCCAGCCGAGGCTAAGGAAGAGTATTAATAGTCGAATAGTGTGTGTCATAAAATCGGATTGTCGGAGTAACCCTATCTCGTTTTGCTGATGATGATTGAGAAGTAGGGGAACTTGCGTGTGCAAATCTCCTCTAGGTCGGTCGAGTAGTACTCGCGCTCCTGCCCTACAAACTCTAGGTAATGCCACTTACGCTCGGGGTAGGCTCTTACTGCTCTCTGTATCTCGTCTTGGCAGAGTGAGCCTTTCATCACGACAATGGTGTGCTGGCTGCTCCATGCTTCTGTCCACTCGGCTTCGGTAGCCTCCCCGGGTATTACCCGTAGTTGCTCCTCCAGCTGTACGAGCTGACCTCCGATGAGGGCATTGCAGGCGATAAAGGCTGGGACTCCTGCCAGTTGCTTGATGGAGAGTCCAGCCTCTAGCAGATGATCACCGATGTAGGCAGATGAAGAGTAAAAACCACTATCTCCCTCGGCCACCACGGCGATGCACTCATCGCAGCCCATCTGGCGTAGGCTGATGATCTCGTCGGCTACCCGACGGTATGCTCTCTCGGCTCCCTCTCTCTGCTTGCTCATCGGCAGGTCGTAGCTGATAAGTTGCTCGGCTCGAATGCCGAGGCTGAGCATGATCTCTGTGGCTTTGGACGAGCGCTTGCCTGTGGGTGCAATAGCTACTGGTGTATAGATACGGCTACAACGCTCAAGGAGTCTAAAGGCTTGTAGGGTCATTAGCTCGGGCTCGCCCGGGCCTAGGGAAACGAAGTATATAGGTTCTGTCATAAGTCTAGTATGTTTAGTCTGAATGAAGTCCAACAAAGGTAATGAGAGCAGACAATATGCCTAGTGTTAGATCTATGAGGTAGCCGTCAGCGCCGAGGCAACACTCGACACGGCCTCGTAGTCGTAGCCACGATAGAGGCCGTAACGCATCAGACGCTCGTAGACCTTGTGCCGATCGAGCCCCGAGGGTAGGCTCTTATATTTCTTTTCCAGCAGTTTCTGCAGCTGCTCTCGTGGGTCAAGCTCCTCCTCCAGTCGCCGTAGAGCGGCTGCGATGTCTGCCGACTTGAGGTGGCGACCTCTGAGTTCCTGCTCGATGCGTCTAGCTCCCCAGCCAGAGAAGCGATGTTTGTCACGAGCGAAAGCCTCGGCATACCGCCCCTCATCGACGAAGCCCTCCGTTTGTAGGTAGTTGAGTATGTCGGCATAGTCCTCGGGCGAAGCCTCCCATTGCTCAAGCTTGCGCCTTACCTCCCAGAGGCACCGCTCTGCCCCCACGCAGTAGCGTGCTGCCTTGCCGAGGGCTTGCTCTCGTGTCAAAGGGGCTTTGTCTTGACGCATAGAAATCTCTTTTTACCGCTAAGATCATTGACCAGCTCTATATGCTCAAGTCTAGGGCCGAGTATTGTTGAGATGCTATCGAGAGTCTGCTCCGCATAGACTGGGTTAAGCTCCATATAGAGGTGCCCCCCCGAGGCTAGCCAACCGCTCGAGGCTAGGCAAGCGATCTCCTCGTAGTATATAATAGGATTGTGCTCTGGGGCGAATAGAGCCGTTGAGGGCTCGTAGCCAAGTATCTGTGAAGTCATCTCCTTGGCCTCCTCTGGGTGGATATACGGCGGATTGCTTACTATGAGATCGTAGGGTTGCTCGGGGCTATTACCAAGACAGCCGAACAAATCTCTGTGTATGAGGTTAAGCTCAGCCCCGCTTGTGCGCTGATAGTCCTCTAGGTTGCGCCGAGCCGTAGGCAACGCCTTACTTGAGTACTCCATACAGTCTGCCACAAGTCTGCTCCCCCAAGCCGAGGCCAAGGCACATGGGATACAGCCACTACCAGTCCCCACATCCAGTAGCCGCCTCCGCTCTTGTCCCTGCTCTCGCTCGACGATAAGCTCCACGAGCTCCTCCGTTTCTGGGCGTGGGATCAGAACGCCCGGCGCTACCTCTATGCGCACACCATAGAAATAGGTATAACCTAGGACATACTGCAAGGGCTCTCCCTCGGCTAGCCGACTGAGCTGCCCCTCTAGTGTCGCTAAGATCTGAGCGGACAAAAGTGTATCTTTGTCTATCATCAAGAGGGACGTATGGGAGATCTGCAAGCACTCCTCAAGTAGGATACGCACGATAGCCTGCGCCTCGCTCGCCTCGTATAGAGATGCTATGCGCTGTGAGGCAGACTGCTGAAACTCTCTGATCGTAGTCATAAACGCAAAAGTAATGAAATAATCAATGGTATCGGACGAAAAACTGTACATGCTCAGAGCCCTAGAGCTGGCTGCTCTAGGCGAGGCTACAGCTCGCCCCAACCCAATGGTCGGGGCGGTGCTTGTGCACGATGGGGAGATCATCGGTGAGGGGTACCACCACGCCTATGGTGAACCTCATGCAGAGGTTATGGCCATACGCAGCGTACGCCAGACCGAGCTACTCTCTAGCTCTACTCTGTATGTGAGCCTAGAGCCCTGCTCCCACTATGGTAAGACACCTCCCTGCGCCTCGCTCATCATTCAGCATCGCATTCCTCGTGTCGTAGTGGCGATGCTGGACCCCTATCCTGCAGTGTCTGGTAGAGGTATCGAGATGCTCCGGCAAGCAGGCATCGAGGTAGAGGTCGGTTTGCTACAAGAGGAGGCCGAGCGGCTCAATGCTCCCTTCGTTTGTCAGTACACACAGGGGCGTCCCTTCATTACCCTCAAGTGGGCAGAGAGCCGCGATGGCTTCATGGATAAGCTGCGTCTGTCGCACACCGAGCCTGCCATGCTCTTCTCTTCGTCCTTTCGTCTGCGGCTTGTACACCGAGAACGCATGATGCACCAAGCCATATTGGTCGGCTACCGAACGGCTCTGCTAGACAACCCTAGCCTCACTAACCGACACTGGCATGGTCGCCACCCCATACGCATCGTGCTCGACCCCCATCTATCTCTGCCTAGCGACCTGCGTATCTTCACAGACGAGCAGGCGCCTACTTGGGTGCTACACGACAGTAGGCTCCCTGCACCCAGCCCAGTAGGCCGAGTGCGCTACATCGGCATCGACCTAGACAGCCCTACCAGCCAAGCTGTAACTCAAGCTCTCTATGCCGAGGGCATACAGTCCATTTTTGTAGAGGGAGGCGCCAAGACGCTTCAGAGCTTCATTGATCAAGGATTGTACGACTGCCTAGAGCGTGAGATCTCCTCACTATCTCTAGGCGAGGGCGTACCTGCTCCACGCTTACCTCTCGAGAAATAGTCTATGGTATGCGCCGTTCTCTAGGGACAGTAGCGTGACCTAATTTGAGGTGCCTAGCCACCTTGCCTCTCTTTCTAGTAGGAGCATCGGACCGAAACGCTATATAGCTATCGGCTGATGCTCCTATCTTTTTGATTAATGAGCGAAGACATGCAGCTCTTATATGCATAAATCCCTTCACGGCCATGGTTTTTATCTTTTTGGTTAAAGTGTGTAAAGTGAATATCGTCAGAACTCGAGAGGAAAGAGGAGGACTATGGACGAATACCTCAAGGTTTGTGGCAAAATTGAAGGACTAATCGTGTAAGATTGGTGCACCAATCTATTGCAATGTGTCCATCAATCTCATGCAATTGATGGGAAGAAATGCTGAAGGTTGAGTACTGATTCAGTAGGTATTGCTCTTGGGTTTATTTTATCTATCTGTTTATTAGCGTTTTGACTAGAGGCCTTTTATGGGGGCTTTTTACCTTGTAGAGTGTTCTAAGTACTCCATTGGGGGCAGACGCCGTGTAGCGCCTCTGAGGGGGCAAATATGCAGTCTGAACCGTAGAGCCGTAGCACAGTTCTCTTTTCCCATCAATATCCCGAGAATTGGTCTAAAATATAAATATGGCTTCATTCATCTAGGCAAAAATTGAAGCTCATATTGGCTACCGTGTATCAAAGGCATCTCTTAGCTCTAGGATATACCCATAGAGTATGCTACGGCTAGACGTTTTGCAATTCTATTCGTTTAATGAACGGGCCTTGCAAAGAAATCTTATAATTACATCTTTAGTTAATCTAGAAGTATAGTATTGACTTTTACATATATACACAAGCCTCTATTTACCGTTTGTGTGCTTGGTGGGGAATTTGCTCAGCACTTAAAAATATGAATTAGCTAAATCTTTGTATTTTGAAAAATAACCGTACATTTGGAGGGATAAATAAAATGAGTTTATCACTTGGAGCCTCATAGACTCCAGCGATTTTAATCTTAAACAGTTTATAAAATGGCAAAAGTAAGAGGGACTATTGTGGTTAATACACAGCGCTGTAAGGGTTGCAACCTCTGCGTTGTGTCGTGCCCAACCAAAGTGTTGGAGCTACATCCTACTGAGGTCAATGAAAAGAGCTATCACTATGCTCGCCTCAAGAACAACGATGATTGCATCGGCTGCGCAAGCTGTGGAATGGTTTGCCCCGATGGGTGCATCACCGTGTATAAGGTTAAACTATAATTATCTCCTGAATAAAATTTCGATATGGCAGAGGAAATTAAGTTGATGAAGGGCAATGAAGCCATTGCTCATGCTGCTATCCGCTATGGTGTAGATGGCTATTTTGGTTATCCCATTACGCCTCAGTCCGAGATCCTAGAGACTCTGATGGAGGAGCGTCCTTGGCTAACCACTGGTATGGTGGTACTACAAGCCGAGAGCGAAGTAGCAGCTATAAATATGGTATATGGAGGTGCTGGTTGTGGCAAGCGTGTGATGACTTCATCGTCTAGCCCCGGTATGAGCCTCAAGCAGGAGGGCATTAGCTACATTGCAGGAGCAGAGCTACCTTGCTTGCTAGTCAATGTGATGCGTGGAGGCCCCGGTTTGGGTACGATCCAGCCTAGTCAGGCCGACTATTTCCAGACCGTTAAGGGTGGTGGCCACGGAGATTACCGCCTCATCACACTTGCCCCCAACTCAGTTCAGGAGATGGCCGACTTCGTAGGCTTGGGGCTTGAGCTGGCATTCAAATACAATAATCCTGCTATCATTCTCACCGATGGTATTATCGGCCAAATGATGGAGAAGGTTAAGCTCCCCGACTTCCACCCTCGTCGCAGCGATGAGCAGATACGCCAAGAGTGTCCATGGGCTACTCTGGGTCGCCTAGATGGCAGAGCCCCCAATGTGATCACATCGCTAGAGCTTGAGTCGTCGATCATGGAGAAGAATAACGAACGCTTCCAGAAGAAGTTTAAGGCTATCGAGGACAACGAGGTGCGCTACGAGGCTGTGCAGACAGAGGATGCCGAGTATCTGCTCGTAGCTTTCGGCTCGTCTAGCCGTATCTGTCAGAAGACAGTAGACCTAGCACGTGCTCAAGGCATCAAGCTCGGCCTGCTTCGCCCAATCACACTATGGCCATTCCCAAGTCAGGCTATTGCAGACCTCACGAGCCACGTCAAGGGAATACTCGTGGCAGAGCTCAATGCTGGTCAGATGGTTGAAGACGTGCGCCTAGCTGTCAATGGCAAAGTACCAGTAGAACACTATGGGCGTATGGGCGGTATGCTCTTCTCGCCTAATGAAATCTTGGACGAACTAAAAAAACTCTTTAATCTATAAGACTTATGGATAGGGAAGAAAGACGCATTCCTCACTTCAGTCTAGATGCAATCTTAACTTTGATATTTTATCTCCTTGTGCTAGCCACTTTGGTCAGCTACTTCGTTTGGGGAACCGAGGAGAAATGGATATTCATGTCGTGTGGCATCGCCGCTCTAGCTGTACGTGCTATTTCTTACCTAATAAGACTAATAAAAAGATAAAGCAAGAAGATGGATATCAAAGATATAATCAAGCCAGAGAATCTGGTCTATCAGAAGCCAGAGCTGATGAACGACGTCAATATGCACTACTGCCCCGGCTGTAGCCATGGGGTGGTGCACAAGCTAGTGGCAGAAGTCGTCCAAGAGATGGGTATGCAAGAGAAGACTGTGGGCGTGGCCCCAGTAGGCTGCGCTGTATTTGCCTATAAGTATGTCGATGTAGACTGGCAGGAAGCTGCTCACGGCCGTGCTCCCGCCGTAGCCACAGCCATCAAGCGTCTCAACCCAGATCGTATGGTCTTTACCTATCAGGGAGATGGCGACCTCGCTGCTATTGGTACAGCCGAGACGATCCACGCCTGCAACCGTGGCGAAAACATCGTGATTATCTTCATCAACAATGGTATCTATGGTATGACTGGCGGACAGATGGCTCCGACCACCCTGCCGGGCATGAAGACTGCTACCTGCCCCGATGGGCGTGACACGGAGATGAATGGTTATCCACTCAAGATCTCCGATATGCTCGCTCTTGTAGATGGTACCTGCTATGTCACTCGCCAAGCTGTGCACACACCTGCAGCCGTGCGCAAGGCCAAGAAGGCACTAGAGAAGGCTTTCGCCAACTCTATGGCACGTAAGGGAACCTCTGTTGTAGAGATTGTGTCTACTTGCAACTCGGGTTGGAAGATGTCGCCAGCCGACTCCAACACTTGGATGGCAGAGCATATGTTTAAGCACTATCCTCTCGGCGATATTAAGGATATCTAACCCATTAGTACTGATTCTAATAATAACTATATAGCATCATGACATACGAAATAGTGATCGCGGGCTTCGGCGGACAAGGTGTACTATCAATGGGTAAGATACTTGCTTACTCAGGGTTGATGGAAGATAAAGAAGTGAGCTGGATGCCTTCGTATGGGCCAGAGCAACGTGGAGGTACCTCCAACGTGACTGTTATTGTGAGCGACGAGCCCGTTAGCTCGCCCGTAGTTCAGGACTATGACGTAGTGGTTGCCCTCAACCAACCCTCTCTCAATAAGTTTGCTCCCCACGTTAAGCCCGGTGGAGTACTGATCTACGACTCTAATGGTATTCACCACGTGCCAGAGCGCAATGACATCGAGATCTACGAGGTAGACGCAACCAATGAGGCTAACCGTATGGGTAACCAGAAGGTATTCAATATGCTTATCCTTGGAGCTCTACTCGCTACACGTCCGATGATCCACATGGATAGCATCGAGAAAGGGCTTCGCAAGTCGCTCCCAGAGCGTCACCATAAACTCATACCGATGAATATGGAGGCACTCGAGAAAGGTAAGAGCCTACTCAAACGCCTAGAGCGATAGCCGAGAAATAGGTTTTATATAAAACAAAGGGGCTGTGGCGACATCAAGTCTTGCCACAGCCCCTTTGTTGTGTCTGATTACTCCTAGAGGAAGGGAGTGAAGAGGTTGGCGAACCAACCTACGAACTTGCGCCAGAGGCTTCGCTTGTGCCAGTAATTTCTGTCTAGCTGGACGCAGTGCTCGGCATCTTGACGAAAGATGGTGTCGATTTGTGCCGTCATGCCTCGGTCGAAGATGAAAGCATTGGTCTCGTAGTCGTATCTGAGGCTACGGCTGTTGAGGTTGGCAGAGCCTACTGTACAGAATGTATTGTCTACTGTCATTGCCTTGGAATGGTGGAAACCACCTTGATAAAGTAGCACCTTGGCACCATGCTTGGAGAGCTTGTTTAGTTTGTGTAACATTGCGTCGGGAGTAAATGGTATATCCGACTTCTCGGGTACCATAATACTGATCTCAACGCCCCGCTCTAGAGCCCTCCTGATGGCCCTATTAATAGAGCTCGTAGGGACAAAGTAAGGATTGATGATGCGTACGTGGCTACCAGCTAGGTTGATCGAGTGAGTGTAGGCTTCCTTAATTGATTCGGGCGTCTTATTAGGACGGCGATCAACTATGGATACGCTCTGTCCTGCTAAGCTATCTCGCAGGATAATAGGTGGAAAGTATTGATCGCCCTCGATGGATTGCTTGGCTTCTTTATTCCATGCACCAAGAAAGATGCGCTGCAGATCTGCCACAGCCTCCCCCTCGATTCTCAGGTGCATATCCAGCCATGGCCCGATCTTGGGTAGTCCCTTGATGTAGTAGTCGGCTACATTCATGCCTCCTGTGTAGCCAATCAGTCCGTCAATGACGACGATCTTACGGTGATCTCGGCTACTGGCATGGTTGATGTATGGGAAAACGATGGGGTCGAACTTCACGATCTCTATACCACAGGCTCGGATCGAGTCGAGGTGATGCCGCTTGAGCGGACGATTGTTGGACCAATTGCCAAAGTCGTCGAAGAGGATACGCACCTCCACCCCTTGGGCGACTTTTGTTTTGAGTAAGCTAAAGAGAGCAGAGGAGATGGAGTCGTTGCGGAAATTAAAGTACTCCATGTGTACGTGATGCTTGGCTTGACCAATGGCATCGAAGAGGTCATTAAACTTATCTTGACCTCGAGTGAAGAGGCGTATACGATTGTGTGACGAAACGGGGAAGCCGTCTATCTCCAAGATCTTCATCAGCAAACTATCGCTGGGGATCTGACTACCATCTGCGAGAACGGAACTATCTGGACGGGCGTATGCGATAGAGTCCGATCGGTCGATGCGAGCTGTGGAGCAGGCAAATCCGATTGCGCATATCAGAGTAAAGATGGAGAGTAGATGTAATCTGCGAAACACGAATGAAATAAATGTATATAGGGCTTACCAAGGGCAGGGCTTAGATAGCCTGCCCTTGGTAAGATAAACGAATCAGTTCGCTTAGATAGTTTGCTCGATAGACCAGACGAAAGCACGTAAGCCCTGCTCGGGTGTAGCTTCGTCCAGAGCCTTCAGATCCGAGAGTAGCTGGGGAACTTTCTCCCCTGGTATGACTACTAGCATCGATGAGTTCATCGTAGGCCACGCATGGCTACCGAGATGCGGATCGCCTTGATGTGTCCCCTGCCCCGGAGTTTCTGCCCAACTCGTGTAGCCCTTGAGGCTGAGATGGCGCAAGATGCGTAGGATCAGCGGGTGATAAGCCTGATTATAGGCGATGAAAACCGATTTGAGAGATGTCTTGGGTGTATAGTCTGATGTGTACATTGCGCTAGGAGTGTAAGCGTTCGGTTGCCTTGCGGCGGATTTTGCGAGCTAATAGCCTCTGATCACGTTTGAGGCGGAACCCCTCTACGGAGGCGTATATCGTCGGGATAAGGATCAGGGTAACAAGTGTAGAGAAGCTCAGACCAAAGGCTACCGCCACCCCCATAGACTTCCACATATCTCCCCCCTCACCTAGGCCTAGAGCCATCGGGATCATACCTAGTACCGTAGTACAAGTGGTCATCAGTACGGGGCGTAGGCGAGAACGACCCGAAGTAATCACAGAGCGAGAAATACCCATACCACGCTCTCTGCAGAGCTGTATGTAGTCAATTAGTACGATACCATTCTTCACCACGATACCCACGAGCATGATTAGACCGATGAGTGCCATAGCTCCCATAGGGATTTGGGTCACGATCAGCCCAAAGAGTACTCCCGTAAAGGCAAATGGCACAGAGAACATGATGACAAATGGAGCAGACAGACTCTCAAACTGCGCAGCCATTACAATGAATACAAGTATGATGATCAGGGCAAGAAGCACGAAAAGCTCCCCAAAGGTTTCTTGCTGGGTTTCGTAGATCCCACCCATCTTGTAGGTAATGTTGCTTGGCAGTGCAGTGTCGTCGATAGCATTCTGTACGCTCTCCACAAGATCGCTCAAGGCATATCCAGAGGCTAGGCTCACGCCTAGGGTAACGACTCTCGAGCGATCCTTACGCTCGATCGTTGGTGGAGTAAAGGCCTCTTCAATATGCCCTAGCTCACCTAAACGTATCTGCTTCCCTTGAGTTGTGTACACAGGGATTGCTAGGATATCCTGCATAGACTGGCGAGCCTCAGGGGCGTAGCTCACTCTTATATCGTATTCGTCACCATCTTCACGGTAGAACGAAGCCACAGAGCCATTGATCGCATTACGCAAGAAACTGGAAGCTGTCGCTAGATTTAGCCCATGAGAGGCGAGCTTCTCTCTATCGAAAATGAAGCGCATCTCGGGGGTGTACTCCTTACGACTAATCGTAACTTGCGAGCAGGCATTAGAAGACTCGATCTTAGCTTTGAGTTCCTTGGCAATCGTTGTCGTTGCATCGAAATCGTGGCCGAATAGATCGAGGTCCACATCGCTCTTGCCGCCTTCCCCTCCGCCACCACCTTTGACAGTCGAGCTTGTTACGGCAGGATATTCGGCGATAATCCCTCGGATATCTTCTGCAATCTGATCTTGGCTACGTGTTCTCTCGGAGAAGCCAACCAACCCGATGCGGAAGGACACGATGTTATTACCATTAGCTTGAGAGGCTGCGAAGGCGTTGCTCGCATCTGCTTGCCCTACCGACATAGACACAATATGGATCTCTGGGCAGGCCTTACGCCAGCGGTCTTGTAGCTCCCTCCCTAGCTCACGTGTGGTTTCTATACGTGTCCCTACTGGGAGCTCGACAGATGCCACGATGAAGCCATTGTCTTGCGCAGGCATAAACTCTGTTTTGATCAGCGAAGCTAGCATAATGCTCGTAGAGAAGAAGAGGAAAGCTAGTGCAATGGTCGTTTTGCGATGGCCGATGGCCCACGCTAGAGATCGAGCATACACATCGTCCAGAGCACTTAGGCCACGATTGACTGGAGCAAAAACTTTGGCAGCCAAGCGGGATTGGCGTGCGTCACGCTTGAGCATGAGAGAGCTCATCATAGGCGTCAGGGTAAGAGCTGCGAAGGTCGATACGATCATTACAATGCTAATGATCCAGCCAAGCTGGCGGAACATCAGGCCGCTCTGCCCGCTAATCATCGTCAGAGGGAGGAACACGGCAAGCATAGTCAGCGTTGAGGCTACCACAGAGATACCTACTTCGTTCGTGCCGTGAACGGCTGCCTGCTTGGGATAGCTCCCTCGTTCAATATGTGTCGTTATATTTTCCAAAACTACGATCGCATCATCGACGACCATACCGATGGCAATGGAGAGCGAGCTCAGAGAGATGACGTTGAGCGAATTGCCCGACATCAGCAGGTAAATGAAAGCTCCTATCAGTGAAACTGGGATAGTCAGAATGATGATGAACGTCGCAGAGGCTCTAGCCAAGAAGATATACACGACGATCATCACGATGATGAAGGTAATGGCGATCGTTTGAGACAGGCTGTTGATTGTAGAGGTGATGAAGGTCGAGGTGTCGATGATGTAGTCGATCTTGATGTCTTCGGGGAGCTCTCTCTGGATTAGAGGTAGCTCTTTGCTTACCTGCTTGGAGATCTCTACGGCATTCGCCCCAGATTGTTTGTTGATGACGATGATTGCCCCACGCTTACCATTGGTATAGTTCTCCTGCATACGTTCCACCGTGCTATCTTCGATGCGTGCTACATCTCGCAGGTAGACACTCGCACCATTAAACGAAGCAACGACTATACTGCCCAACTGTTGCGGATCGTTCAGTTCCCCCTGCACACGTAGAGAGTTAGTCTTGCTGCCAAGATCAATTTGACCTGCTGGTATGTTGGAGTTTTCTGCTGAAACGATTTGTGAGATCTGACCGATGGTCAGGTTGTATGCCTCGAGTTTCTGAGGATCGCAGTAGATCTGTATAGCACGCTCTTCTGCTCCCACGACAGAGACAGAGCCGACGCCATCTAGACGAGCTAGGCGGTTCACCAGTAGATCGTCCAGAATCTTATTCATCGCACGAGAGCTCTCCTCAGCCTCTACTGTGAGTATTGCTACGGGAATATCACTAGTACTGAACTTGAAGATCGTTGGATTCACAACTCCAGCAGGTAGTCTGCTTCGGATTGCATCAATCTTGTCACGTGTGTCGTTAGTCGCCTCAGCGATATCGGTCCCGGCCTCGAATTCTAGTGTGATGAAAGATGTGTTCTCACTGCTGACCGACTTGATATGTTTGAGGTTATCGACACTGTTGAGGCTGTTTTCTAGTAATTTACTGACATTGGTTTCTATGTCCTCGGCACTCGCTCCGGGATATGCTGTGATGACCATGATCGTCGTGGGGTCAGTCTCTGGCATCAAATCGACTGATAGTCGTGTCAGAGAAAACAGCCCCACGATAGCGATGGCCACGAAGACGAGAGCCGTGGTAATCGGACGCTTGACTGCACTGCTGTATATGCTCATATCTGTAGAGATTGGAGTATTTATCGGCTCGCCTGCAATACGACAGACATACCATTAGTAAGGGTAGATGGAGAGGAGGTGATCACGGCTTCTCCAGCATCCAAACCTGAGAGTATCTCGTAGCGATCGCCATAGAGGGATCCCAGCTCTACCACTCGACGCATCGCTTTGCCGTCTTGATAGACATAGACGAAGCGTTCGCCGCTCCCTACTTGGCGTAGCACTGCCATATCGGGGACGAGGAGAGCCTCCTTATCGCCCAAGTCTAGTGTGATGCGACTATACATTCCGGGGCGAAGCTCTTGCTTACGGTTGGGAGCCTCTACCTCTACTGTAATAGTATGTGTGGCAGGATTGATTGTGGGGAAGACATTAGAGATGCGTGCGTCAAAAGCCTCGCCCGAGAGGGCATCTACCACGATCGTGGCAGGGCGTCCCTGTTTGAGCAGGCTGTAATGCTCTTCCGAAACTTGAACCTCCGCTTTGACTGGGCTAATCTGCTCGACTATGAGTATTGGCTGGCTGGGAGCAGTCATATCACCTATGTCGTAATTCTTGGCTGTTACCACCCCAGAGGTAGGGCTGCGTAGGATAGTATTGGAGTGCAGATTACTATATGCCTCTTGGGCAATGCGCATCGCACTGGAGGCCTGCTCCCACTGGGCCTTCGCTATACCTCCTATCTTGTAGAGCTCGTTGAGGCGATCGTAATTAACCTTGGCATCATCAAGCTGGATTTTAGCTTGGTTAAGTGCAAAGGGATCTAGCCTACCTAGTATTTGCCCAACTCCTACTCGATCACCGACACGTACTAGCAACTGCTGCAGGCGTCCGCCGGTCTGGGTGGAGATAGTGTTGGTTACTTTAGCTTTGAGGGCAGCACTGTACTCAAGCTCTACCGCTACTGTGTCGCGCACTGCGGTGCTGATCTCCACAACTCTAATAGAGATTGAGTCAGCCTGCTTGTTCCCTTCGTTATTGTCTTTCGCTCCTTGGCAGGCGCCTAGCCCTAGAGCGAGCATAGCGGTGAGTAGGCCAAAGAAGCTTTTCCTTGTCTGTTTCATATTCCGTATATAGCCTTATTGATCTTGTGATATTAGCCTCGATCATTGGATTAGAGGCATTACTGCTGTTTGTTGGACTTCATATAGATGCGCCCCTCGAGCTGATCTAGCGTATAGGACGCGACCATATAGTTGAAGATAGACTGGTTGAGGTTGAGCTGAGCCTGTCTGAGCGCCAGATCGGCGTCGTTGAGCTCTAGGATCGTCCCAGCACCGGTGCGGTAGCGTGCTTGTGCGATGTCGTAGCCTTTCTGTGCACTACGCACGGCCTCTTGAGAGGCTACGAATTGCGAAGCAGCGTTGCGCTGTTCGCTGCGTGAGTTCGTCAGTCCAAGGTTGAGTTCTTTCTCTGTTTGGCGTCTTTGTAGTGCCAGTTGTTGCAGCTGCAGGCGTGTGGCCTTGAGGTCGTAGTAGCGGCTCCCACCCGAGAATACTGGGATATTGAGCGAAACACCGATCATAGAGTGTGGGGACCAACGGCGGTTATTGTCTAGCTTAAACTGATCACTGGCGAAGCTGTAGTTGTAGGAGAAGCTAAGCGAGAGGGTTGGTGCGTACGCCATTTTCTTCACTTTGATGATCTTCTCAAGCTGATCGCCTTGTAGATCCAGTGTGCGTAGCGCCGAATTCTGCTCCAGAGATAGGGGGGCATCGTCCGAGAGTAGGCGTCCATATACTACATGGTTGTAGTCTTCGAGTTGCTCTTTGAGTTTAATGGGGTGATCAGGATCTATATTCATGAGTACCTTGAGCTTCATCTCTGCTAGACGAACCGACTGCTGTGCTCGTATTACCTCTGGCATTAGGTTTTTGACCTGTGCATCCATGCGAATCAGATCGTACTCGGCCACTAGACCCTGCTCAAATTTCTGTCGGATCTGCCCGTGGTTTTCTTGGGCATTGGCGAGGCTTTCCTCGAGCACCCTAAGGGCATCTCGAGCCATGAGTGCCCCCAGATAAGCCTTGCGTACCTCGGAGGTCATCTCCACTCGAGAGGCACGTGCTTTTTCCACAGCTTGCTCTACGGCATTACGGTCTAGGGCCAGACTTGCCCAGAGTTGAGGTGCCAAGACTGCTACCCCTGCCTGTACTCCTGCTTGGATATTGTGCGTCTGCCCCATCTCAATACCCTCTTTTGGGAAAGCTGATGCAAATGGATTGGACGAATCATCTCCACCGCCAAAGTAAACACGTTGCTTCTTGAGTGTGTAGCCATACGAGCCAGAGAGATTGACGTTCGGTAGTAAAGCTGATAAGCCTTTGCGTTGATTATAGGTAGCCCTCGTGACCTCCATGTCGCTAGTGGTAACATTGGCATTCTGTTTGTAAGCTATCTCTATCGCACGTGCCATGTCTAGACTAAGCGTGTCGGGCTTCTCTTGAGCTGACAACGAAGGGCTAAGCCAAGCCATTGCCAAGGTGGCAATGCTCGCTAGCCTTGTATCACATATCCGCATATCTGTTTCTGTTTTAGTTGTTGGGGGCAAAGCTTCAACTTTGGCATTCCCCTTGGGTGGACTGGAGTGGGCAAAGCAAAGATACCAAACGCATGGTTTGCTAGGAGGATACTGCATATTGTGCCCAAGCCAACCAGAGCAAATGGTAGGCTGCTTTGCATACGGCGAACACCTCTATCTGTCTGGCTAGCAAAGGTACAGCAAAATATGTAAAAACACACGAAGATCTATACAAAAAGAGCGGAAACGTCTTTTGTCTAGATGACTATGTGCTATTTATCCCTTTGTGTCTACCGTTTGCGTTGATGCCCATTGCCGAAGAGCTCACGCTCGAGGTCTGGGCGACCCATCTTGCGCAGGGCCTTCATGATCTTGGCGCGCTGGGCTGGCTGATACCAAAAGAAGAACTGATGCTGAGCTGTTTTCTGCGTTTCAGTGATTGCCGTGAAGACGGGTTCTAGAGTATAGGGGTGGATACCGGTGTAGTAGATCTCGGTAGCCAGAGTCATTGGTGTAGGTGTGAAGTCTTGTATTTGCTCCAAGCGGAAGCCGAGTTTCTTGGTTTCGGCAGCTAGCTCTGCCATATCCTCCTCTGTGCAGCCGGGGTGGCTACTGATAAAGTAAGGGATAATTTGCTGATTTTGTCCGCTGGCTTGGTTCACTTCGTCGAAGAACTTCTTAAACTCGTAGAACATCTTGAACGAAGGTTTGCGCATCAGGTTAAGCACCCGGTCACTCGTGTGCTCTGGAGCTACTTTGAGCCTACCCGAGACGTGCTTCTCTACCAAATCGCGAGCATAGATGAGTGCCGCCTCTCGGTGTTTAGGATCGTGATGGTCGCCGAAGAATAGGTCATAGCGGATGCCGCTAGAGATGAAGCTCTTCTTGATGCGTGGATGCTCGTCAATGCGTCTAAGCAGATTGGTTAGGCGTGTATGGTCAGCGTTTAGGTTGGGACATATCTTGGGGTGGATGCAGCTTGGGCGGCGACACATCTCACAGATCGACAGGTTCTTCCCTTTCATCGCATACATATTGGCAGAGGGGCCACCCACATCACTTAGATAGCCCTTGAAGTCCTCCATCTGTGTGATAGCATCTACTTCCTTGAGTATAGAACGCTCGCTACGGCTGGCAACGAACTTGCCTTGATGTGCACTGATCGTGCAGAACGCACAGCCCCCGAAACACCCACGATGCATATTGACCGAGAACTTAATCATCTCATAAGCCCCTAGTTTCTTGCCTCGATATTTGGGGTGGGGCAGGCGTGTGTAAGGCAGGTCGAAGCTCGCATCAATCTCTCGGCTCGTCATCGGCGGATAGGGCGGATTGACCACTAAGATACGTCCACCTACGGCTTGCAGGATGCGGTTAGCCTTTATCATATTGCTCTGCTGCTCGATGTGCTTGAAGTTAGCTGCCTGCTTGCGCTTATTCTCTAGGCACTCCTCATGTCCATAGAGGATGATGTCGTCTTTCTTAGCCTCGAAGTCCTTACGTAAGGCGAGGTAGGCAGTCTGGGGAACATCCTTGAGGTTGGCGAAGGGTTCGCCTGCCTGCAAGCGAGAGACAATCTCGCGCAGTGGTTGCTCGCCCATACCATATATAAGTAGGTCGGCCTTGGTCTGCGCCAGAATGGTGGGCATCAGACGGTCGCTCCAGTAGTCGTAGTGCGTGACACGCCTAAGACTGGCCTCTACGCCCCCAAGGACGATGGGGACGTCGGGGTAGAACTTGCGGATGCAGTCCGCATACACGATAGAGGGATAGTCGGGGCGCATATCGTTGCGCCCGTCGGGGGTATAGGCATCTTCCTTGCGTAAACGCTTGCGAGCCGTGTACTTATTGACCATCGAGTCCATAACCCCAGCCGAGATACCGAAGAATAGACGCGGACGACCAAGCTTCTTGAAGTCGCGCAGGTCGTCACGCCAGTTGGGCTGTGGCACGATCGCTACCCTCAGCCCCATGGACTCGAGGAAGCGTCCTACCACTGCATTGCCAAAGGAAGGATGATCGACATACGCATCGCCAGAGAAGATGATCACGTCGGCCTCGTCCCAGCCGCGCATCTCCATCTCTTTCTTGGTCGTCGGTAGCCACAGTGGCTTTTTGCTTTCTACGGAAGTTTGTGTTGCCAAACGAAGTAATCTTTTAGTTCATATCTATCCAGCTCGATCTCCTCGGCAAATATGCCGTATAGAGCAGCTCCCGAGCCAGTCATAGAGGCGTAGATCGCCCCTTGGGTGTAGAGCTCGGCCTTGATAGTCTCGAGCTCTGGGTGAAGAGGGAAGAGGCTCTCTTCAAAATCATTAACCACTCGAGAGTACCATTGTTCTAGTGGTAGGTCGAGGAGCTCGCGTAGAGGTTCGGGTGCAGGGGCTACACGTCGGAGTCCACGGAAAGCCTCTGCTGTGCTGATGTGTAGCTCGGGTTTGATGACGACAAGTGTATAGCCCGAGAGGGATAGACCCTCGTAGGGCGTTAGTCGCTCCCCGATACCTTCGCCGAAAGCGGGTACATTGTCGATGAAGACGGGGCAATCCGCCCCAAGCCCTAGGGCAATCTCTCGTAACTCCTCCTGGGTGACTCCCAGCGAGAGCTCTCGGTTGAGCATCGTGAGCATAAAGGAGGCATCGGCCGAACCGCCACCCATGCCTGCCCCCGAGGGAATATGCTTGCGGAGGTAGATGTCTAGAGGGGGAACGGCATAGCGCGCCCTAAGAGCACGAACGGCACGCAGGGCGAGGTTGTCTGCAGGGTCGCCTAGATTGTCTGCCCCGTATAGAGTAAGCCTATCTTCCTGCCCCTCGGGTAGAGGATGCGCCTCTAGGACATCGCATAGTGGGATGGGATAGAATAGAGTTTCTAGCAGATGATAGCCGTCTGGGCGGCGACCTATGATGTTGAGCCCAAGATTGATCTTGGCATTGGGGAATGAGATCATAAGCGGATAAACCTGAAAAAGGAAAATTTAAAAAGAAAAAGTGATCAACAACCTTGATTGCTGACCACTCTCTAAGTACGCGAGATGAGATTTGAACTCACACGCCGAAACCGGCACTACCCCCTCAAAGTAGCGTGTCTACCAATTCCACCACCCGCGCATTATGTCTTTGCTTTAGAGAGCAAGGAGCTGATTGTATCCTCGTGCCCGGGACAGGAATCGAACCTGCACGTCTTTTGAACACTCGCACCTGAAACGAGCGCGTCTACCAATTCCGCCACCCGGGCTCTCTTTTGCGATGCAAAGATAGAACGAGTTTTCTAAACCACCAAACACTTCCCCAACTTTTCTGCGCCTCTCGTCTCTCGCCCAGCTCTAGAGGGCTGTAAGCGTGCTTTGTTTCGGAGGCTTGACGCCAAGCTGTTGTAGTAAATCATAGGTAAACTTCGCCAATGGCCGTTTGCTGAAGTCTTCGGGATCGGGGTAATTCCCAAAGATCATTCGGTGCATCTCGCCTTCGTCTAGCCCCATACCGCCAAAAGACTCAATCAAGGACTCGTAATAATCCTCCTGATACGCCCTCGCCTTGAAGATCAGCTCCTCCGCCTCAGCTGTGTGCTGCGCATATAGTTCTTTCAGCTTAAAGACCTCCATATTCTTGCCCAATGCTTCGGCTTTTAGATTGATCTCTAGGTCTGGCTCTCCCATCAGATACTCAATCAACTTCTCCATTCGGAATATAGGAACCCGCTCAAACCCTTGGATATATGGCGAATGATCTATTTGTTGGTCAAGTTTAAGGTGGTTGCATGTCTTACAACTTGGAATTAGGTTATAGAAAGAGAGAGCTAGGTACGGATAAGTCTTACTGGTAGATTCATCCTTTTGGCTGTTTTCTCCTTTAGGATAAAAGTGGTCCAGATCAGGTCTTCCAGATCTCCCTCTTGGATCTCGAATAAAGATATAGTTATGATTGCAATAAGGGCAAACTTGGATATTGAGTTTTTGTACAAGCCAATAGGCTAGTCCTGTAACTTTTTCTTCGTTAATGATGTATTCTTTCTTGTTTATGCGATATTGATACTCATCCTTGGAAATGAGCAATGAGGGAGGTATATGAGATTTTAATGTTTCATACTCCTCTTCTAGTTTATCAGCAGGACAAAGTAAAAGGCTCTTCACCTTATCTCTTAAGCTTTGATCTGAGTTAATTTTATTCCATCCCGAAAGCAATATCTCTGCATATTCTTCTGCAATAGCATTCAACTCCTCTTTGGGTATATTGATCTTGATCATAGTTTTACTTCTTTTTCTTCAGCCTTTTGACTTCGCTTTCCAGAGTTCTAATACGATTCTCGAGTAATGCAGTTTTAGTAGCCAATCGTATGCTCCCCATTGTCATTACCTTCTCTCCGAGAAGTCTACGTAGCTGACGACGTAGGATCGGCTCTCCAATGAGGCTAATCTCTTTATTTAACCTCTCAAGCTCTTCTAGAGAGGTCTGCTCCGTGACTGCTTCGATTTTTTCATTGAGCTTGAGGATCTTCTCTCTAGCAAAGTCGCCGATAGGCATTCCATTGAGGAAGAAGGCATCACGGAGTAGCTCGTGGATATTAGCCCCAAAGGTTTCTCCTTGCCGATTCTCTGGTTCCCCCTCTTTCAAGTAGAGGACATGAGCATCGGGGATATCCGAGAGGATGAAGGGCGAATGAGTAGAGAGTAGGATGTTGATTGCCTTGATGTGCTTTAGGTTCATAGACCTAATGGACTTGAGCATATAGTCGACGAACTGCCGCTGGTACTCTGGGTGAAAGTACAGCTCTATCTCATCGCAGATTAGATTGACATAGTCATATTTAATTCGGTCGCTTGGGCTTTCGTGCGCTGAATCAAGATTGAGCAAATGATAGAGATAGCTACTAGAGCTATAGAGGAGTTGCTTCTCTCCGCTGCTTAGCTTGGAGAGAGGAATTTCTTTTCCTCCACCCTTAGATACCAATAGCTCGACATCAAAGATTGGCGGAGGTACACAATAAATAGGATTTTCGCCCTCACATCTAAAATCCTCTATGGGTAACACCACCGTAGAACCAGAGGCTACTTCTATATCAAAACTTTCAATGTTAGATTCTTCTCTATTCCAAATCTTTTGAAAGAAAGTAGCATCGTGGTCTTTGGATTCTAGAATTTTTTCGAGTGCATTCCAAGTGTTAGACTTGAAGTTTTCTTCTTCTTTTGGCGTAAGGTGTTCCCAAAGAAGAAACTCTGGAGTTTCGTTACGTTCATCCTCTGTTGAGTCAAGATCTATTTCTGCATTGTCATAGATCCTTTTGTGGATATCTTGGATGTCCTTGTAGATGAGATTGATGTAATCACTCCAAGCAACATGGATGTTATTGCGATGTCGATCAATAAACCAAGCAAGAAAGCTAGTTTTCCTTTTTAAAATATCCTCTAAAGTGTCAAACCTGTACTCGGATAGATTGTATAACTCCTTAAACAAATCTTCGTAATCAACTAGATCTTCGGGCGAGTTTACATCTCCCTCTTTTTTTCCTATTCGATCAATTCTATCTTTTAATCTAATTAAATCTTTTATTTTGCTTAACCAAACACTCTCATGCTCCTCCCCGCTCAAAAACTTTACAGTCTGATATATCTTGTTTGTGATATGGCTTTTGTCTTTTAGTAAAATTTCAACTAACTCACCAGCCTTTCCTTCTAACTCACTCGCTCTACTCACTGACATTATAAAGGAGTCTGCCACCTCCCCCAGTACATGGTTATTGGCGATGTACTTGTCGTCAATCGAAATAGACTTATAAGCGAGATAATCTAAAGCTAAATCTCGTAAGAGACCTGTTCGTCTTATGGTAAGTGGCTTTTTCTTCTCGTCTTTATGTCCGTTTTTCCAAACATCTCGAATCTCTTGGAAGAAATCTGCGTAGTTAAGTCTTGGCCATGGTACTATTTTTTTTGATAGATCTCCTGATTTCATTAAAGTTTTGCGTTCTTGTAACGATAGTTTTAACTTGGTCAGCTTATAGCCACCTCCAATATTTCCCTCTTTGTTCATCAAAGCAATAGCGATAAGTCGATCCTTGGATAGTTTATTCTCTTTATTGATGTCTATATTTCCTTCTAATCTCCATGGATTGAGCACGCATGGGGTTTGGTAGCCATCATTCTTGTGGAATAGACCATTGAGCCAATAATCTTCTAGGTCTTCTTTTTCTTTTGCATAATCCCAAATATTCAAGGCGTGTATGGAATAGTTCAGCAAAATTGTGTAGAAAAAGTCTTTTAGATCTAAATCTGTGGTTTTACTCTCGTTATTGATTGATTCAAGTGTTATTTTAATATCGTTTGTTATTTCATCATCGTTAGCTTGCTCTAACTTGTATAGTTCCCCCGAATATTCAAAGACTAATCTTCCTCGAACCCCCTTGACTCTACTCAAGAGTGGCCTTTCCCATCTAGGTTTTTCATCATATGGATGTGCGTATGAATAGTTGTTGATGAGTCGCAAGATGAAGTCAATTAGGGCACTCTTGCCACTGCCGTTCATACCGACAATGGCGTGGATATTGATTGTGGGCGAAGGGTTTTGCCCCTCTTCAGTGGAAAAGAAGTTGTCTGGGACTTGGCGATCCTTTTTGAGCTTAGGGCTGTCTAGCTCCTCGTCTATGGTGTAGTCTTTGTCGAATAAGTACCAGACCTCTTCTTTAAGGTTCTTTCGGATATGCTCTGCACATCCCTGCCCAATTTTGACGGCGATAAGTTTGAACGTCGATGACATACGATTGGCGTTGTATTAGGTTTGTTTTTTAGCTTTTCTACCCACAAAAATAATGATATATCCTCTTGGTCGGCAATATTTGTCCCCACAGAGGGCGGAGATTGAGCAAACCTTGATTGCACATCTATACCGTATATCTTCTCTTAGGCCTATCTCGACAAGGAATGGCGAGGCGGTATGTACTGTCGTCATGATTGGGTCGAGAGATTTGGCGGGCTATTTATCTACTTATCTGTTAAGGTGTGTAAATGTATTACCCTCGAATTTTATGAAACGAGTCCTCAGTTTATAAAGGTCTGTGGAGCATTGGCGGGAAATTGATGGGAACATTTTTGCGGATTGGTGGACTAACCCTCTGCAATGTGTCCATCAATTAGCCAAGATTGATGGGAAGAAATATCCCGAAATGAGGCATGAGTGCGCTAGATGATAGGTTGTTTTGTTTTATGATGTTGACTATTAGTTCTTTGTGTGGCCTTCGTTTAAGGTGGGTGTTTTTGTCGGTCTAAGGGGGAAGAGCCCAAACGAGGTCGGACGCAACCTAGAGCCTGCTAGGGGGCAAATACGAGGTCTGCCCCTTTTGGCTTGAGTGTAGAGGGGCGCACCCACCGATATCTAAAAGTTGATCTAAAATTGATCTTCGCTTAAACATTTATTTTCAGTTTAGGAGGTCTTATAGTGGCTGGGTAGTACAGCTCCATTGGCTCGGGTAGGAGGGGGGAGCCCCATCGAGCCGGCGCTATTCAAGCTAATTGGGGGCATAATCCTCTCCCAAATCTATTATCGAGAGCCCAGTGTAAGGCCATTTAGTGCGGATATATCCTTAATGATGTGGAATAAAGTTTGGATTTTTACTTAATATGCAGCCCTGAAATAAAAAAATAATTTTATATTAATATTTTGATTTTCAGTGATTAAGAATGGTTTTTTCTGGAAATTCTGCTACATCGTGTCAAATATTTATTGCGGAAAAAAGATGGCTATTCAATTTGCTTGACTTACTTTTGCACCCCAAGAAGTGAATTAAGGGGCGTATTTGACGCTCACATTGTTGTATCAATTTTAATTTAACGTTTATGGATTTCACAGGATTTAAAGGCTTCTTGGCTGTGGCTCTCGTAGTAGGGGTTTATTCGTGTTCGACCAAAGATGAGCCAAACCTTAAAAACCAAAATGGCGCTGAAAAACAAGGCAATATAAGTGCCGCTTATGCCGATCAGCTAAACACGTTTGTGACTAATCTCCCAACCGTAAAGCAAATTGAACCTTTCGCAGAGCGTCCGTATGATGCTTCGAAGCCACGAGCTTTCAGGGTAGATGAAATTTTGCCAGTTGCAGGGGAAAGAAAAGACTATGAACAAGCAGTCGCTCTAGAGGAACAGCTTCTGTTTTCGGACAATCATGAGCTTTTTTACCCCGGGGCTCTGATCAAGGCTACGAGCGTAATTAATGGGGACTATAGCCCAGTGGTTGCTCCACGTAAGCCAATTACTATTTCTGTTTCTCTGACAGGCTCCAATCCTACCATTGTAGTACCAGATCCTAAGCTCTCTACTGTGCGTGCTGGTGTCAATGAATTGCTTGGTAGAGGATTTAACCCTCCTCCTGCCAACATCTCTTACTCATCAGAGGAGGTACATGACGAGCAGCACCTCAAGATTGCTATCGGTGGTGGCTATAATGGTACATCTACTTCTGTTAAGGCTACAGCTGGCTTTTCTTATAGCTCCGACAAGAAGTACTTCCTCGTGAAAGTGCAGCAGGTGTTCTATACCATGGATTTGGATACTCCACAGAAGCCATCAGACTTCTTCGCTGGCGAGTTCGATTATAAGAGTGCTTTCGGGACTAATAAGCCTCTCTACATCTCTTCGGTTAAGGTTGGACGCATCCTCCTCCTAGGTGTTGAAACTAGCCTAACTAAGAATGAATTAGATGCAAAGCTGCAGACAAGCTTCCTTGGCGGCTCTTTCACCGCAGAGGCAGAGGCTAACTTCAAGTCTATCTCGGAGAGATCTTCTATCAGAGGGCGTGTTCTCGGTGGTAGCGCTAAGCTTGCTGGTCAGAGCGTTGTAGATGTGCAGATGATTAAGAGTTTCCTTGCCGAGGGGGCAACATGGAGTAAGGATAATCTCGGAGTACCCATCGCTTATAAGCTCAGAGAACTAGAAACGAATCAGACATTCAAGACTGTCATCTACTCTAGATACACGCGAGAAAAGCAGCCTATTAAGCGCATTTCATTTGATGTCTTCTTCAATAATGACTCATTCCATACAGGCCTTGGAGAGAATATTTATAATGCCTATGATGTGTTTGTGAGGAAAGAGTATAAGAGTGGTAATCAAGAGGAAGTTAAGATTGCCTTCAAAAAATTTGGTGCAGATCCTAGGATCTATGGGGATATCAAGGTTTCTAACTACGAAGAGGGAGAAAAAATCACGTTCGTGTTAAAGCCTAAGGGTAATCTAGAAGATAAGGATAAACATTTGCTTTTTGAGTTTCCTGAAGCAGATGCTCTGATCAAGAGGGCCGAAGTCAAGGGGTCTAGAAAGAGTGATCACCTCTATGACAACAACACTGGTGAGGCTCTAGTCTTGAAGGATAAGGTAAACCAGTCTTATACTGCCAAGTTTGAGTTTGAGAACCAGAAAGTCACAGTATTCTAGTTAGACGAATGCGTGTGGGCCTCATACTTTGTATTCTTCCTTTGAGGCCTTGTATATATTAGGGAGGGGCTACACCTATTATTGCGGTGTGGCCTCTCATGCTTTTGCAGGGGATACACCATAATATTATATGGAAACCCTTACCTTTGTTTATGTGTTTAATGAATGATATAGTAGGAGGTCAGGGTGCCTGCCTATGCGACAGCAGAAGCCGTTCGATGCAGATCTAGAGTAACCACATTTTGATGCACCGCCCATGCGCTTGCTATATCTGAAGTGAGATTTATACGATAACGATTAAGTTTATGGAACATAGCGCCGAGGGGACAATCCTCTATCCGTTGCTCGATAGGATCAATACCCCTAGCGATCTCAAGCAGCTTGCCCTAGAAGATTTACCCAAGCTCTGCGCGGAGCTCAGGCAGTACTTATTGGAGGCTCTGTCGGTTAATCCCGGGCACTTGGGGTCCAATCTAGGAGCTATCGAGGCAACAGTGGCTATGCACTATGTTTTCGATGCTCCGTATGATCAGATTGTCTGGGATGTGGGGCATCAGGCCTATATTCATAAGCTCTTGACGGGGCGTAGAGGGGAGTTCCATACGCTACGCAAATGGGGTGGGTTATCGGGTTTCCCAAGCCCCAAGGAAAGTGAGTACGATACCTTCGTGGCTGGGCACGCCTCCAACTCGATCTCAGCAGCCCTCGGTATGGCGGTAGCTGCCAGAAGCAAGGGGGAGCGTCGGCGTGTGGTAGCCTTCATCGGCGATGGCTCGATGACGGGAGGCATGGCCTTCGAGGGGCTGAACAATGCCTCCTCCGCTCCCAACAATCTGCTCATTATACTCAACGATAATAATATGTCTATCGACAAGAATGTCGGTGGACTTAATAAATATATGGTAGATCTGCTTACCTCTCGTCCCTACAACTGTGTTAGGCGGGACTTCTACCATGGCTTGATGAAGCTACGCCTCATCGAGGAGAAAGACAAACGAGATATTCTTGGCTTCAACAATAAGCTCAAGAGCCTCGTGTCGAGGCAGAATAATCTGTTCGATAGCTTTAGCATTCGCTACTTCGGTCCCGTAGATGGCAATGACGTGCTGCGCATGGTACATGTGCTCAATGGGCTCAAGAATATGCGAGGCCCCAAGATCCTGCACATTAGTACAGTCAAGGGCAAGGGCTACGAACCAGCCGAGAAATCCCCTACGATTTGGCATGCCCCCGGTAAGTTTGACCCCGCTACAGGGCAACGACTTGCTGCACCAGCCCAGCCAGAGCCACCCAAGTTTCAGGACGTATTTGGCGAGACGCTCGTAGAGCTGGCTCGCATGGACGAGCGCATTGTCGGTATCACACCTGCCATGCCCTCAGGTTGCTCGATGAATAAGATGATGGAGGTCTTCCCCGAGAGAGCCTACGATGTGGGTATTGCCGAGGAGCATGCTGTTACTTTCTCCTCGGGTTTGGCTTCGGGGGGCATGATCCCTTTCTGCAACATCTATTCGACATTTATGCAGAGGGCCTACGACCAGCTCATACACGATGTGGCTCTACAGGGTAATAAGGTAATTTTCTGTCTAGACCGAGCGGGTCTAGTCGGTGAAGATGGTGCGACGCATCAGGGTGCGTTCGATCTATCGTACCTGCGTAGCATCCCAGATATAGCTGTCTGCTCTCCTATGGACGAGGCGCAGCTACGCCACCAGATGTACTCGGCCTACAAGACTTGGCCTATTAGCGTAGCTATTCGCTACCCACGAGGTCAGGGCTCTATGGTCGATTGGCGCCAGCCCATGCAAGAGATTCCCTTTGGCAAGGGGCGAGAGCTGCAGAGAGGTAGTCTGCTTATCTATCTCTCTATCGGCCCGATTGGCGTCAATGTAGCTAAGGTTGTCGCTCAGTTGCGCTCCGAGGGGATTGATGTAGGGCATATAGATATGGTATTCGCTAAACCCCTTGACGAGGAGCTACTCGAGGACCTGCTGGCACGTTGCCCCAATGTCGTGACGGTAGAGGAGGCCTCCATCTGTGGTGGCCTAGGCTCTGCAGTGGCAGAGTTCATACTGGATAGAGGTTATACAGCTCGGCTCAAAAGGTTGGGGATCCCCGACCGCTTTATCTCCCATGGCACACCTAGCCAGCAGCGCCTAGACTGTGGCTTGGACGATGCTTCTATTAGGGAGGCAGGCGAGCAACTAATAAATCGTTAGAGATATGCGTATAGTGATCGCAGGGGCTGGGGAGGTTGGTACTCATCTAGCCCAGATGCTTGCGAGCGAGGAGCAGGATATCGTCCTCATGGATGCTGACGAGAAGCGTCTGGAGGAGAAGAAATCGCACATAGAAGCCTTGATGACGGTGGGCGACCCCGTGATTCTAGACGACCTCAAGGAGGCTCGTGTGGTAGGGGCCGATCTATTCGTGAGCGTAACGCCAGACGGAGCGACCAACCTGCTGGCTTGTAGTCTAGCCAAGATGCTAGGTGCCAAGCAGACGATAGCTCGAGTCAATACGCACCTCCATCTAGAGCCTAGGTATGCAGATCACTACGAGTCGATCGGCATCGACCACTTGATTTACCCAGAGGAATTGGCCGCCAATGAGATTGCCTCCACAACGCTCAACCCATGGGCTAGGCAGTATGTGGAGCTGTTTAATGGCGCTCTGATACTGGCGGGCGTCAAGGTGCGGGACAATGCCGAGATTGTGGGTAAGCATCTCTACGAGCTCAAGCAGGAGTCTTCGGCGGGGAGTGACAAGTTTTACCACATCGTTGCGATCAAACGAGATTTGCAGACCATTATTCCTACGGGTTCGACACGCATCGAGGCCAATGACTTGGTATTCTTCACTTGTCCGGTGGGGCAGATTGATGAGATCAGACGGCTAGCAGGGAAGCAGTGCCCCAAGGTGCGCAAGATGGTCATCATGGGCGCCAGCAGAGTGGCCATGCAAACGATCAAGAAGCTCCCCGAGAGTATTCGCATCTGTGTCATCGAGAAGAGTAAGGAGAAGTGTATTATGGTTTCGGATCATAAGTTCCCCAACGTTATGGTCTACCATGGGGACGGACAGAACCCAGATCTGCTCAGAGAGGTAGGGCTCGATGATGCTCAGGTCTTCGTCGCCCTGACCCAGAACTCCGAGACGAATATCTTGGCATGTCTGGCAGCCAAACGCTACAACGTCTATAAGACGATCGCCAAGGAGGAGAACATCGACTATATCCCACTAGCTTATCGCCTAGATATCGGTACGCTCATCAACAAAAAACTGCTTGCAGCGGGGTATATCTATCAAATGCTGCTGGGGCAGAAAGCAGGCTCGATAGTCTGCCTCTCCCTGCTCAACAATGCCGAGGTCGCAGAGCTCATCGTCGGGCGTCAGTCGCCTTTGGTTGGTAAGCGCATCATGGACTTGGAGTTGCCAGACCACATGACGCTTGGTGGCATGCTACGCAACGGAGTGCCTCGAATGATTGGGGGCGATACGGTGATTGAGCCATACGACCACGTCATGGTTTTCTACCACGATGTTTCTCTCAACGAACTCAAACGCCTCTTTAACTAGCGAACCGTGAAGACAATCAACTTCCGATTTATATCTCGAGTACTAGGGCTGATGAGTCTTGTCCAGTGCGTGATGATGCTCATCTGCGTGGGTATCTCTTTGTATTTCGGCGAGGTGATCATGCCTTTCGTCATCGGAGTACTGGCATACGCTGGCGTCGGAGGGGTGTTGTTTGGTTTGGGTAGAGATCTCAAAGACCAGAGAGTAGGTAGGCGTGAGGGCATGCTTACCGTGACCTCTACGTGGCTACTCCTCTCTCTACTCTCCACGATTCCGATGATGCTCAGTGGGGCGACGCCTCGTTTTGTCGATGCATTCCTAGAGTGTATTTCAGGCTTTACCACCACTGGCGCTACAGTCTTTAGTCGGGTAGAGCATCTACCTCATGGGATTTTGTTTATGCGTAGCCTAATGCAGTGGCAGGGGGGGATTGGTATCGTAGTTTTTACGGTGGCTTTGGTGCCGATGTTTGGTGGCGGAGCGAGCCAAATCTTCAACGCCGAGACTACGGGCATCACGCACGAACGTTTTTTGCCACGTATCGCCGATGTGGCTCAGCGCTTGTGTATCGTCTATGTAGTCGAGACTCTGGTACTGATTGTGCTCCTTGTCCTTGGGCCTATGGGGTTATTCGATGCCGTGTGCCATTCGCTTAGCTGTGTTTCTACGGGCGGTTACTCCACACGAGATGCTGGTATCGCTGCATACGACTCTGTCTACATTGAGTATGTGCTCAGTTTGTTTATGTACATAGGGGCTCTCAATCTTACGCTTATCTATTTTGCCTTCGCTGGTAGCCCACTCAAGCTGTTGCGTGATGAGGAGTTTAGATGGTTTAATATCTTCATCGGTGCTACCGTGATCGTCACGGCTATTTGGTTGTATTCGCAGGGTTTCTACCAAGATCTCGAGGAGGCGATACGCAAGTCGTTATTCCAAGTTATATCCTTGGGGTCTAGTACAGGATTCCTTACTGCCGATATTACAGAGTGGCGCCCTTTCTTTTGGATGCTAGGGCTACAGATTATGTTCATCAACGGCTGTGCAGGCTCTACCTCTGGGGGACTCAAGGTTGCTCGCTTCGTCTTGCTGATGAAAAATCTATATACCGAGTTTAAGAAGCAGATCTACCCTCATCTCTTTACTCCCGTGAAACTAAACGGCAAGCAGCTAAGCATCAGTACGGTACATCAAGTTTTGGCTTTTTGTGTGGTATACCTGATGCTGATCTTTGCGGGTAGTTTGCTCTTCATGCTCGACGGCAACGGCTTTATCTCCAGTCTAAGTATCGCTTGCTCGGCTGCGAGCAACTCCGGTCCCGGCATCGGGGAGTATATGTCTACCATAGGCCCTGCTGGCGACTTCAGTAAGTATCTGATGGCTTTCTTGATGCTTACAGGGCGCTTAGAGGTTTTCACCGTTTTGGGTATCCTGACGCCTCACTTCTGGAAGAGGTAGCACTTAGCCTTTTCGCTACCACAGCCGCTCCTAGCTTATGCGAGCGGAAAAGGGTATGGAAGCTCAGTAGCTTCCGTATCCTTTGTTTATTTGTGTCAGATTGATCGGGATACTTGTTCTCTTCTGTGCTAATGTCTGGATCTTCTAGTCAGATCTATCAAAATGATTGTTTTGAGTGTCTGTTTTGTTTTAATGTGTAAAATTGGTAACTTTACACACTGGAGGCAATATGTTTTATGCTTGTAGCGTTAGACTAATGTCCTCGGATAACGTAGAGATTATAGAGGTGTTTCACTTAATTAATTGAAGAAGATTATGAAACTAGTGAAAATTTTGCTCCTTGCCGCAGGGACATTTTGGGTTAGCCATGGCCTATCTGGGCAGAGCGATGATAGGTATCTGGACGATGCCTACCTCAGTCGTAAGGATATAGAGAAACGTGAGGCTCAAGCAAGAGCTGAGGCGGAGATACGCTATAGAGAAAGACAGGCTGCTCTGGAACGTGAACGTGCTGAGCAGGCTAAGCTACTAGAAGCTTATAAGAAGCGCCAGCGAGAGCGTGAGATCGATGCTTACAATGGCCGCATCAGTCCAGAAGACGACCAAGAGATGCAGTACGACTTGCGTGAGCGCCACGACGAACGAGGCCGTGGCTATGACAATCGAGGTCGTAATCGTGATAGTGAGGTGCGTGTCTATGGGCCATACTCCGAGCGTCTAGCTCGCTTCCATGGCGATGGTACCATTGTGATCAATAGCCCTAGCTCTGTCTATGTAGATACGGACTATCGCTATCATGATGGCAGACCCTCTACACATGTCAATATATCCATGGGCTGGGGCGCTTCGTCTTGGTATCCTTGGTACGACTCATGGTACGATCCTGTCTACTACAATAGCCCTTGGTCTGGCTACTACTATCGACCCTATTGGGGTTACTCTTCATGGAATTGGGGTCATCCCTCCTACCGCTATCGCTATGGGTACTACTGGCCCTACTACGATCCTTGGTACCACAGGTACTATGGCTATTATGGCGGCTACTACAATGGCTACTATGGCGGTTACTACGGTGGAGGCTGGGGCGGCTATTACGATGGCTACTATCAAGGCCGTCGAGATCGAGCCTACAACGAGCACTACTACAATAATAGATATAGTGGCTCGTCACGCAACAACTACGACTACTACTCTCGTCCATCTCGCCGCACCTCTTACGGCTCCTACTCTTCTGCTCGAGCAAGGGCTGAGGCTTCGGAGGGGTATTACTCTGGTGGCGACCGCTCGTACCAAGGCTCTAGCCGATCTGGTAGCAGCTATCGAGGTTCAGCTCGTAGCACCTACAGCAGTTCACAAGGCGACTCTGGTTACAGCTCCTCTCGCAGCAGCTATGAGCGCTCGCAGGCTCGCAGCTACGACTCTAGCTCCTCTTCAAGTAGCCGTGGAGGCTACGATTCCAGTAGCTCCTCAAGGAGTAACAGCTCTTCGTCTTCCTCTGGTAGCGGACGCTCTACTCGCAGCCGTCGCTAAGCTGATGAGATTGTTTGGTAGTCCCTAGATGATATGAAGGGCTAAAGTAGAATTGGATTGACATTTACCCCCTAAGCAGAGCCTGTGCCAGAGGTCATTCGTGTACGGCTTTTGATGCAGGCTTAGCTCTAGGGGGTATTTTATATAAAGATTATAGCAATGAACAAGAAAATATGTGTGTGTTTGGCCGCTCTGCTTGCAACAAGTGGGGTACAGGTATGGGGGCAGAGCGAAACGCTCGCCGTAGGCATAGCTGCTCAGCAGGAGTCACGTGGCTCAGCCCGCTATCAAGCGCTCTCTGGAGCTCTAGGTGCTGTCGGGGCTGATTTCAGTTCTGTTCATCAAAACCCAGCGGGTATCGCTCTATTCCGTAGGGGGAGCAAGCTGAGCTTGACTGGGGCATATACAGGAGCCCTTGGCCGCTCTGTGTGGGGAGGGAATACTTTCTCAGAGCGGAACAATCTATACACGGTCGATGAGATGAGCTACATGAATAGCTGGACTACAGGTTCGGGTATGAGCTTTACTTTCGGCTTCGGCATACAGAATGGGGGGCGCTTGCACCGAACTCTTGATGCTAGTCGTTCCCTATCGCATGAGAAGGGCTTCTCTCTGGCCGACTATGCCGCTGCCGTGCTCAATGGGGGCGATCCGTTCGTCGAGAAAGGGGAGATCATGAGCAAGGGATTTAACTCCCGTGCGCCTTGGATTGGTGTACTTGCCCACGAGGCTGGTTGGGTAGACTTCGATGACAAGGATAAGGTCTACGGCTCGGCTTTTGCTTTCGACGACAAAGACGGTCGTGGCTTACTCAACGAGGGGCCACGCAGCGTAGGGCTGAGAATGGAGGAGAGCGGATCGCTCACGCACTATGATATTGCTTTTGGCTTCCGTCCTTCTAGCCTTTTTAGCCTAGGTATGGTGCTTACCATTAGTGATCTCGACTACTCTATCTACTCCTCTTATAGTGAGGGGTTCCGCAAGCGTCAGCAGTTTAACGATACCTATGGCCTTAGCCTAGACAACACGATGGACGTACACGGCGGAGGCGTACGCTTTGCTCTCGGAATGCTCCTTGAGCCAATTGACGGACTGCGCTTAGGTGCTTCTGTCTACACGCCTATGGCCTATAGCCTCAAGATAGACCATTGGTCACGAGCGACGGGTGTTAGCCCCTCTTTTGCCGACAAGAAGGGAGCATTTGATGTTAAGACCCCAACGAGCGCAGCCAATGCTTTTGGGGTACGTACTCCATGGCGTTTCGGCCTTAGTGGAGCCTATGTGCTAGGTCGTCGTGCCATTTTCAGTGCCGATTACGAATACTCCACTCTCTCTGGTACACGCCTCTATGCTGTCTATGACGAGGGCTATGACGGCGGGGACGACACATATAAGATGGACAATGACGCCATCAAGTCGGACTTTGGCGGTTCTGGTCGCCACACCCTCCGTCTAGGGGTTGAGGTCAATGCAACCAATCGTCTAGCCTTGAGAGGTGGTTACCGCCTCACTACGGCACAAGGGATAGATGCGGCTCTATCAAGTGAGGTGCCCAAGATAGAGGCTCTCGTGCCCGGGACTTTGGTGCACTATAGACTGCCCGGAGCAATTAACTCGTATTCCTTGGGTCTTGGCTATCGTCTATCTCCCAGTTGGACCCTTGATGTAGCATACATGCATCACAGACAGAGCAATATGGTACAGCCCTTCCCCTTCATCATAGATCAAAGAATCTATAATGACAAAGGGGAGAAGACTGCAATCAATCCAGTGCCTCGTATCGACGAAGAGCAACTTCGCAATCAGGTCGCTGTAACGCTCAACTATCGCTTCTAGCTCGAGGAGCCAAGTATATAGGAGGCTATGTATCAATCCCACTTGAGTGGGGTTATGCTTAGCCTCCTTTTTGTTTCGCTAGGTTAGGCCCTAGACTACAACTATTACCCAATCGCTAATGATACTAATATGAAGATCCGCAGACGTACATTCATCTATCTGGGGCTGCTGGCTCTAGTTCTGGGGGCTATGCTCTACTTGAGTCAGCTGAGGTCCCAGAGGCATGAGCAGTCGGCTCTCACCGAAGTTGTGCGGGACTATCCTGAGATAGCTCACGAAGGAGTGCTGAGGCTGCTCGCCCCATACAATGCGCACAGCTATGAGGGAGAGTCGCAGCAGATGACGGGTAGTGTCTATCGTTTAGCCCAAGAGCTCGGCTCTCGCACAGGCCTCAAGGTAGAGGTCGTTCTAGAGAATGGACAAGATCGAAGTCTGCGTATGCTCCTAAGCGGAGAGGTCGATCTGATTGCTTCGCCACGAGTACGTACTACGGACATTGATACGCTTCGCTACCAATGGGTACAAGATCGTACCTCTGGGCCTATCTACTTGGTTGGCCGTAAGGATAGTCTGAGCACTGTAAGCAGCCACCTTGACTTGGCTGGCAGGGTTATTACGCTCCCCAAGGCAAGCGCTCTAAGACTATTTGTCGAGCATCTGCAGGAGGAGATCGGCGAGGGGATTAGCATTGAGCTAGATCCTCTGTACAGTACTGAGCAACTGATTATCCTAGTAGGCTCGGGCAAGCGTGACTATACACTCTGCACTTCTCAGGAAGCGGAGTATTATCGTCAGAAGTTTCCCGATCTTGATATTACCTTCCCGATGAGCTATAGTCTAAGAGAAGGTTGGCTGGCACGTAGGAGCTCGCCTGTTCTGGTGGATAGCCTCAAGGTTTGGCTCTAGATCTTTCTGGGCTTTGCTCCTGACTGATACAATGAAGAAGGGGGGCTGTGTCAAAATTCATTTTTGGCGCAACCCTTTTTTAGGTGTCTTAGAGTGTGCAAAACGCAAGTGCTAGCTGGGCTGACGATAATGCCTATGCCGAGTAAATGTATTGCTGGCTGTGTAGTAGCTCCACTGCTGCTTGCCTTTTTGATGTCTGCTCAGATGCCCAACTCTTGTAGTAGAGTCCTTTCGTACCCTGCCATGAGAGTAGCAAAGTCCTTGGTGTCTTGAGGCTGCCTCGCTATACTCAAGCGGTACAGAGTTAGAGTACCGCCGTAGCCAGCGAGTTTGTAGATTTCGTTATGTGCCATTTCCTCGTCGCTATTTTGAGGCGTGTCCTCTGCCTGTGCTTCGGGCATGATGAAGACGCCTTTTTGAGCTTGTAGGCGATACATATAGGCGATGACCTGATGAATATCGTTTCTGGAGGTTGTCCGTTTGTATTTGGCGTCTATAACCACAGAACCAGACCTGTGGTAGAAGTCTGGGTATCTGGGGAATTTGCTCGTTTGGGACAGGTGTATACGTCCTTGCCCTGTCCTATTATTCGGGTGCTCGAAGCCCTTGGGGGTAAGTAGAGTGCCCAAATACTCCTCCCACAGTACAGCGCCGTCGAAGAGGATACCATGCACCTGCTCTGTCGATGAGTGATACATGAGCTTATCATGCCGTAGGATCTGTACACAGAGCTTCTGTAACCCTCGGTAGGCTTGGTAATAGGGGTGGGATAGAGGTCTTAGGTTACGTCGGACGACTTGGTTTCTTTCTTTGGCGTCGTACCGAGGAGTATTCTCGATAATTCTAGAAACAGCCGTACGCATCTCATCACTGCTCGAGAGTATGCTGCGTCCGAGCTCCGTACGCCCGAGATACTCGATCGTGTGGCGGATAAGCTGTGTCACGGTATTGTCGTAGCTATACTCACGTGTGTGGTAGGCTATGCGCCCGTTGGGTGGACTATTGAGCTTGAGGTGTCGGCCGATGTCGATCACACCTCTGACTCGAGCATCGTTGTAGCTTCGTTTTTGATACTCTTTGTATAGTCCTTGGCTAAGGGCTTGTAGTAACACCTTTGGGAAAAGGTAAATCAAAAAGTCGAATGCTTCGTCACGACAGAGGCCGTGATGTAGGTTGAAGACATGGAGATTAAAAGCCTTCAAAAGCATATAGTGCAGGAAGTAATCCCGCTCCGTACTCGTAAATCTTGAAGTAATAGCAAGCTCGGTGGCTTGGTAGCCAATAAACCCCATCAGGTTACCCGTTTGGATCACTGCCGTATCTGTGCGCTCTGTAAGGGTAAAAAGCGAAGCATCTCCCTCACCATTTCGGCTCTCGGCGAAAGAATGTGGCCATATCAGCAGTGTATCTCCATGCTCCTTGAGGAGCTGCTTGAGCGAATGCCCTGCCAAACACCTCACCACGGAGAGCTCTTGGCTCTGGAGGCTAAGCTCTTTTGAGCTATTGTCCTTTAGCCTGATCATCTCCTTGATGCTCGTCCTTGTGCGTGTACCCGTAGGCCTCTTGGAGCTTCTGCATACTAGCCTCTGCATGTGGCATACTGCGCAGATACTCGTATAAAATGCCCTGCAGATGGTACTGCCATAGCTGCTCGAATGCTTGCTCGGCGTTGCCTCCCGTGTAGTAATGGGCTAGCTTCTTGAAGTAAGCAGCTCCGATGTGGTAGGCAGAGCTTAGGTCGGGCGTTTGGCTAATCTCTTTGTTGAGTCGGCGCATACGTGCCTTGGCCTCCTCCACTATATTGGCAATTTCCCTCGTTTCGTCAAGCATACAGATGCGCTCCTCTGCAGTAATTGCCCTGAAGGCGAAGCGTCGCCTAATGGCAAAGTCCATACTCTCGATGCTTCGGTCAATGTCGTTCATCGTACCGATGATATAGACATTCTGGGGAATATAGAAGCCATCGGCAAACTCGTCGTCTACCATATTTTGGTATTGTGTCTGTACCTTGCCCTTCTCTCCTCGATAGCCGGGGTCAATAGCATAAAAGAGTTCTCCGAATATCTTCGAGAGCTCTCCTCTGTTGATTTCGTCTATGATGAAGACGAAGGTTTTGAGCTCCTCTCTGGGCTTCTTCTCTTCCTTATATCCTTGCCTATATGCGTGCTCTTGCCCCATAAAATGCTTAAACAAACTGAATAGGTAGGAGTCCGATTGGCTATTCCCTCCACGATTGAAGAATAGAGTGATGTCTTTGACCTTTTTCATCTCTAGTCCCTCCGTCGTGAGTAGGGCTTTTAGTTCGGACTTCCGGCAGCAGATGGTCGAGGTAATGGGGTTGTTGGGGATATGTACTTTGATCGTATGATTATTGTGCTCAACGACGCTGAATGGGTTCCCCGATGAGTGTGTTTTGAGCCCAGCTTTCTCTCCCAGATCTTGTAGTCTGTCGAGTTCTTCCTCGATAAATTGGTCGATATAGGCCTCTCGATAGAGCTCCTCTTGGCTCTTCTCTGCATTGCGGCTGTTGATGAGTGCCTTGCGGCAAAACTCTTTGAATATCCCATTTTGCCGCTCGAAGACTACCTTCCCGTCCTCTGTAGTTGGGCGAAGCCCCTCTATGAAGTCCGTATAATCGAACGAAGGGTGAAACTGCACGAAGCCGACTTGCTCCTTGCTCTTCTGCAGAATAAGCTGTCTATAAATATACTTAGCGATTGCAGCTGCGGTAGGGTCTTGCCACTTTTGCGGTGGTACTTCCCATACTTTCTTTTGATAAGCCTTCTTTATGGAATTATAAGATGTACGCACAGACTGGATATTATTCCCCTTTACTTCAAGGCTCTTAGATGAGGTGTTCCTTCTAACTGTGTATTCTGTTCGATTTTGTGCACTGGGTATGTCAATCGCAGTAGAGTGGGGGATTATAGCTTCAATCTCGGAGTCCTCCAAGCTTGGTCTTAGCCTCTCGGCAATCAGAGTTTCAGCCATTTGGCGGGCTAGATAGGTTTTCCCTGTGCCGGGAGCGCCAGATAATATGAGATTGTGATTGTTTTTGAGTAGGTCTGCGAACTCATTGATTGAGTTGGTAGGCATCGAGGCTTGAGCGTTATTAGCCATGTCAAGTAATTCGTAAATGTTGTTTAGGTCTATGGTGTAGTCGATCAGAAACCTCGCATTCGATTTTATCTTCTCAATTCCATAGGTTTTGATAGTTTTGATGCAGAGCCTTAGCAGTGCTTCATGCTCTTCGGAGTCTACTTCACACTCCTTGTATAGTTGTTTGAGTATGGAGTTCGTTTCTCTTCCATCTCCACGATCGGTATCGTGCCTTGTCCTGTCATTGCTCCAATAGCCAACAAATCGGCTAGGGCCAAAGTAAGGTTTGCCCTCAATAAGCTCCATGACAAACCACTGCCCCTTCTGGAGGAGCCCCCTAGCATAGGCTGCATCTTCTTGGTTATCTCCCTCAAGGTAGAGATATAGGGTTTGGATATTTTCTATGACTTGATGTCTGTTGTTTACAAGTTCTTTATCTCTTCTCTTGGGCATAAACAGAAGGTGTTATAGTTAGGGAGAGTTGCAGAGTATATCTATTATAGTTGGGAGCGTGAAGCCGCTAGAGTAATGCCTCGGTGCACAATCCTTGCTCCTAAATGGATATAGTCAATCGTGTTCGCAAGTGCTTGAGGTATGGTACTCTTGCTAGATGAGTTGTAGTCGTTTGTAGGCACGATGATTTTCTTGTTTATAGAGTTTTTTAATTCCTTTGCCAAGACCACAAAAATACCTCAATTAACCCTCCTAGTCAAGCCCCCCCCCTCTCCGAGAACTAGAGATCGGGATTTGCCTATCGTCGCTCCCCTAAATGCTGAATCTAAATTATGGTTTGAGGTTAGTGCAAAAGAACTTAGGACCTACTCTCTATTGCGAGGGAGCATAGAGGTTGCCCTTTGATGTACTAAAGATCGAGAGAGGAAAGTGATTTTTCGCTTTTGGAGTTAAAGTATGTAAAGGAATTGGGCTGAGATTTGAGCCAAGGAGCAAAGATTTCTAGAGGCGAAGTCGAGTTTTTTGGAAAAATTGATGGGAAGACCTTGGGGAATTGGAGGGAAGATGCGGAGCGATGTGTCCGCTAATCCGAGCAGATTGATGGGAAGAAATGCTGCAATTTGCTCTTCTTTGAGATCAAATTGTTTTGAAGTTGATTTTATCTTGTTGTTTACTAGTCTATTGTGATTGTCTTGTTTGAGAGGATATTTCCGTCCTTCTGGGGTTAAGTGCCAAAACGAGGGAGCATGCAGCCTAGAGCCTCCTAGAGGCCAAATACGAGGTCTAGCTTGGTGTGCCCTCTCGTGCGTAGAGCTTCCCATCAATAATCCCGAAGGTGATCGAAAATATAAATTTGGCTATCTCTACATCTTAGAGAGTATCCATACCGATAGGATACTGGGCATACGCTCGATAAAGGGTAAAAGATGCTATATTTGTGTATCGTATTGGCACATTTCGCTCTTGCCGTAGGGCTATTTGTACACGCACATCTCCCTAGGGTAAGCAATGTGGCACAGCGAAGCAGATTACAGATATATGGAGATCAATATAGCCAAGGTCATAGAGAGTAAAACAGGCAAGAAACTTCCTCGGTGGATCGCTAGGCTCTTGCAGCGACTTATACACGAGCGAGAGATCAATGCCTTCATTCGCCGCCACGAAGGAGAGCAGGGGCAAACCTATTTGGCCGCCCTGCATCGGGACTTTGATGTGCAGGTCGAGTGGCTGAACCCCGAGGCTCTGCCAGAGGACGGCCGTTGCATCTTCGTCAGTAACCACCCACTTGGGGCTTTCGACGGTATCGGTATCTCATATCTTCTGGCCCGTCGCTATGGCGATGTGCGCTACATCGTCAATGATATGCTCTACCATCTGGACGGCTTACGGTCGGTTTTTGTGCCTGTGAATACCTACGGCTCCCAGTCGAGAGGTTCGATACAGGCTTTGCATAGCGTGCTCGAGAGTGATCTGCCGGTTGGGTCCTTCCCAGCAGGCTATTGCTCACGTCACTACGATGGAGCGGTACAGGATCGCCCGTGGCAGAAGAGTTTTATTTCTCAAGCTATTCAATATCGGCGCAACGTAGTACCTTTGCATTTTGTAGGTCGCAATTCAAAACATTTCTATTGGATAGATCGCATTCGCCGTGCCCTTGGGGTCAAGTTCGACATCTGCACGGCCCTGCTCCCCGACGAGATGTTTCGCAGTAGTGGCAAGAGCTACCAAGTCATCGTCGGTGAGCCTATTGCATGGGAGGAGCTCAGAGATGCCGAGGGCTCGATGCAGGAAAAAGCTGCACGGGTGAGGGCCATGAGCTATGAGCTGCCCCAGCGGTATGCCGACCGCATCAAACAAAAGAATAAGAGGTAAATCAATGAGTAAAGAGATCGAACAGCCGATCATACCCCCCGTAGATGTGGCGCTCATTCGCAAGGAGCTTAGCCAAGATCTATTTTTGCGCACGACCAATAAGGCCGGCAACGAACTTTATCTATTCAAGGCGGCCGATGCACCACACACGATGCGTGAGGTGGGGCGTTTGCGTGAGGAGGCATTTCGATTCTATGGCGGAGGAACGGGTAAGGAGGTAGATATTGATGATTTCGACACAGATCCCGATGGCTATACACAGCTGATCGTTTGGGATCCGTCGGAGCAGGCTATCTTAGGTGGCTATCGCTTTATCTTTGGCTCGGATGTTAAGGTTGGAGCCGATGGGCGTCCGCATTTGGCTACTGGCGAGATGTTTCACTTTAGCCCTCAGTTCATGACCGAGTACCTGCCCTATACCATAGAGCTAGGCCGCTCGTTTGTTTCTTTGCCCTATCAGTCTACCCGTATGGGCTCGAAGTCAATGTTTGCCCTAGATAATCTTTGGGACGGTCTGGGGGCTCTGACGGTCTTGAATAAGGAGATGAAATACTTCTACGGTAAGGTGACGATGTACTCGGACTACAACAAGGAGGCCCGTAACCTAATCCTCTACTTCTTGGATAAGCACTTCCACGATCACGAAGAGCTAGTCGTCCCAATCAGTCCGCTACCTATCGAGGTGGATCCCGAGCGTATGGCCGAGCTATTCCCAACAGACAACTTTCGCATTAACTACCGCGCACTCAACAAAGAGGTGCGCCGCCTTGGGATCAATGTGCCTCCGTTGGTGAGTGCCTACATGTCGCTCTCGCCAGAGATGCGAGTCTTTGGCACAGCGATCAACCACGAGTTTGGTGGCGTTGAGGAGACGGGTATTCTCATTGCCATAGACAAGATCTTGGCGGAGAAGCGTGAGCGGCATATCTTGAGCTTCCATATCTCTCGTGAGCATAGTAGAAGACTATGGAGTCGCATCTTGCGAAGGGTCGGATTGGCGAGGAAATAGCCTGCCGTCTACTAGAAGAGGCTGGGCTACGCATTCTCGAGCGTAACTGGCGTCACCGGCATAGTGAGGTCGATATCATCGCTCAGGAGGGCGATGAACTGGTGTTCGTCGAGGTTAAAGTGCGCTCGCTCTCAGCCTATCAGACGGCTACGGAAGCTGTCGATGCGGACAAGCAGGGCCACCTAATCAAGGCAGCTAATGCCTACATACGGCTCTATCAGTGCACGCTCTCGGTGCGCTACGATATTATTGCGATTGATCTGGCCGAGGACAATCGATATAGGCTGGAGCATATCCGCAGCGCCTACTATCCGATGCTGCGAGGCAAGCGACCCTCCAGCCGCCAGTCGAGGCAATAAAGACTGTACTCAACATAAGCAACGATGAAACTCTATCATATATATATATGCTGCCTCGCCCTAGTGGCGCAGACTACGCTGTGGGCACAGGGCTATGAGATGCAGCGCGAGAAGCGCATCAGCGACGAGGAGCGTGTCGTGCGGGGCGACAAGCTACGAGGCTACCGCATACTGCCAGAGATCAGTTTGCCGGAGCAAATCAACCTCACCGATACGATCACGATCGGGACACATCACTACCTAGCCCCCGAGCATCGCTCGCTAGGCGTGGCTTATACGGGTAATTTTAATAGTCCGTGGCAGAGCAAAATCTTTTTTGACCGTGTGGCTCGCCCTACGGACTTTATTTATTTCTCCAGCTTCCAAGGTATGGAGTATCGTCCCGATCAGGCTATATTCTACGATACCAAGACGCCCTTTACCTTCGTACACTACCACAAGAACTTCAAGAATGTAGAGGAAGAAGAGGTACTCAAGGGGACGCTGTCGCTCAACCTAGGGAAGAAGATTAACCTCGGAACGGAGTTTCACTATGCTGGCGCCGAGGGGTTCTACAATGCCAATCGAAGCAAGGACGCACGTTACCGAGTCTTTGGGAGCTATCGCAGCGATCGCTATGACCTATGGGCCTATGTGGCCAACGACTACTATCGGATCAGTGAGAATGCAGGTATTGCCAATCTTGACTATCTGCTCAATCCCGACAACTACTCCAATGGTCGCCTACGCCTCAGTAGCCGGGACATTCCCACTCGTATTCCTCAAGATATCCTATACAACCGCCTCAGATCGGGGCACGCTTTCGTTTCGCATCGCTACAAACTCGGTTACCGCAAGAAGGTAGAGCCCCCGACCGATAGCCTCAAACTAGAGGAGGAAGCCAAGCCGATGATTAAGGTTGAGGATGCAGATGCCCCCGAGGAGCCTCAGAAGAAGCCTAAGAAGGTACTAGGCGAGTTTGTACCTGTGGGTAGCCTTGCTCATACGGTCTACTACAACAAGCAGAGTCGTAGATTTATCTCGCGAACCGAGCATGAGGTCTGGAGTAATCTCTTTGGTACACCTAGCGTAGAGCTCGAGAAGAAAGACTCCAAGGGTAATGTCACGGGCAAGTATGTGCTCCCAAATGATACGGCAGCACTGACTACGCTGCATAATACACTGTCGCTATCTCTGCTGGAGAACTTCCGCCCATGGGTCAAGTTTGGCCTCTCGGGATATCTGCGCACGGAGAATACATGGATCTCACTGCCCAATAGAGAGACGGGAGCCTACAGAGATACCGATAGCTATTTCTCTACATTTGTGGGGGGATATCTCTCTCGCTTAACGGGGCAGGGGCTGAACTTCCGAGCCAAAGCCGAGCTCGGTATATTAGGCAAAGACCTCGGCGCCTTTACTATAGAGGGAGATGCTTCTAGCAGCTTCAAGCTATTTGGCAAGCAATTCGGATTATCTGCCGATGCCAAACTGCTCAATATGCGTACGCCCTACTTCATCAATCATCATCATGGCACCTTTGGCTGGTGGGATCATAGCTTCAACTTCTCTCGTCGCTTGGAGCTCGCAGGTCGGGTTAATCTCGATAGCTGGGGGACATGGGCAGAGGCACGCACGGCTACTTTGCAGAATTATGTCTACTGGGGTACGAACGCTCGTCCTCATCAGCATGAGGGTGTGATCCAAATGACGATGCTGCGTGCAGGACATCGCTACAAGGTTGGGCCTCTCTGCTGGGATCTAGAAGCAGCCTACCAGATCAGTAGTCATAAAACTGCAATCCCTGTACCAGAGCTTACCGCCCGTGCCGATGTGTATGTGGATTTGTTGCTTTTCAAGGTCATGGGGCTACAGCTAGGGGCCGAGGGTTACTGGCATACGTCCTACTATGCTCCCTACTATCACCCCACACATCAACAATTCGTCGCCCAAGAGGAGATGCGCATAGGAGGTGAGGCACCTCTGCTCAATGCCTACGCCAATTTCCGCCTCAAGGGGATTCGCTTCTATCTGCGTATGTACAATGTCGGCGAAGCCTTCATGGACAATAAGCGCCTCTCGGCTCACCTCTACCCATATGCTCCGATGAATATGCAGGCTGGTATCTCTGTAGACCTAAATAATTAGCCAAGCTCTTCGTTGAGTGCATACTATTAATCTTTATATATAGTGCTACTTGAGGCCAGATAAAGTGCTATATTTGTGGTGCTGGAGCGTGTGCAGACCTTAATACTTTAGCCAGACCTTGCATCCGCTACTAGTATCGAGTGCACGGGCTTAGCCCTCCTATTTAGGTTAGGGGTTGCAGGTGTTCCTATTCTTAATAGATATAAGTTGTCAATACATAACTTAGTATTCAAATCATTTAGTTTTATGAAGAGAAATGTGCTAGCAGTAGCTCTGTTGAGTGCAACGATGCTACTAGGCTCTATTGGTTCGTTGCAGGCCAAGGAGAACTCTGTAACAGTTAAAAATGCCTCGCGAACTGAGGCTGCTGAGTCAAAAACATTCTTTGTCGCCCCACTCAGGTATGCAATCATAGACGAGGATGCCAAGAAAGTTGAGGTAACGAAATGGGATAGTAAAGACAAGGTAGCTCCCGATCTGCTAAAAAAACTTGAGATTCCCTCAACCGTAGAGCATGACGGTAAGACTTACACGGTCGTAGCGATTGGAGCGAGAGCCTTCGAGCATGCGAGCCATTATATGAGAGAATGCATAATGCCCGAGACAATCGAGGTCATCAAAGAGGGAGCTTTCGTAGGGACAATGCTGATAAGTATTTCTATTCCCGATAATGTCGTAGAGCTCGAGGATAATGCCTTCTCTGGAGTGGAGAATGCTACGACTCTTTATATCGGAGCCAAGCTAGAGAAGGTAGGTAAGAATGCTTTTTTCGACATCCTCTATATGGAGCAGATCAAGGTAAGTGAGCAGAATAAGCACTTTGCTTTAGAGGGGGGAGTACTCTATGATAAGGATATCAAGAAGATGTATTTGGCTCCTTGCCACAGCAGATCCTTCCGTACCTATGTCGTACCTAGTACGGTAGAGGAGATACTGCCTGCCGCAATGATGCATAGTAAGTATCTTAAAGACATTACACTACCGTCGGGGTTGAAGAAAATCGGGGCTAATGCATTCTTCGGTTGTGCTGCTCTTCTAGAGCTAGAGCTACCCGCTAGCCTAACGGAGTTTGTGAACATCGGCTCTAATAGTCAAATGCCATCCCTAAAAAGCTTTAAGGTGGCAGCTGATAACCCTAAGTTCTCCACCATTAACGGGTCGTTGTACTCCAAAGATGGGAAAACACTCTTGCGTCATCCAGAGGGGCATCCCGATAGTCTTAACGTTGTTTTGCCTAGTGGGCTAGAGCGTATTGCTGAGTCTGCGTTTGAGGGAGGTGTTAGGGTAAAGCGAATTGTAATCCCCTCGACGGTGACGGAGATTGGTCACAGTGCTTTTGCTCGTACTGGTATTAAGAGTTTGAGGCTCCCAGACAAGCTAAAAGAGCTAGCACCATATCTCTTCTATAACACTAAACATCTCCAGGAGCTCCATATCGGCTCACAGCTCAAGATTGTAGGTACTAGTGCTTTTGATCTCTGCCCTGCACTCAAGCGAGTATTCATTGCTGCTCCAGAGCCTCCAGTATTCTATGTGGAGAATGAAGATGACTTCAATGAGTTTCCCATGGAGATCGAGGCAGGTAGCACGCTCACAGTGCCAATTGGTGCCGCAGAGAAGTACCGTAAGGCTTCTGAGTGGAAGAGATTTGCAGAGATCGTGGAGAGTGCTACGGTAGGCGTTTTAGATATTCTAGAGCAGAGCACGCAGATCAAAATCTCTACTGATGGCTCTGTACTGCACGTAAATAGTTCTAATCCAGTGATTATTGAGGTGCTCGATATGTCGGGCAAGAGTGTATTTGCAGCCGCAACGGCTCAGACGGAGTTTGCACTCACCCTATCAGCTGGAGCCTACATCGTCAAGCAAGGTCAGCAGGCCGTTAGAGTTATGATTGAGTAACGGGCCACAACGTATTCACCCAAAGTAAATCGGGGGCGCCAAGATTGATTCTGGTGCCCCCGATTTCGTATTGCTAATCGTCTAAACTTGAAACCCTCTTGCGGTGTAGCGAATCGACGATGCCGTCGGATAGCCCCTTGGTTGGTACAATGATGCCGTCCGAGCAGAGGATCTCTCCGACAAGAAGGAAGATGTCGGAGGCGGGTATGATCACATCGGCACGGTCTGGCTTGAGGCTAAAGCGAATCATACGTTCCTCACTGGTGTAGCGTTTGAGCTCATCGGCTACTTCTTTGAGTCGCTCCATGGGTAAGAAATTAACCTTGCCACGCTCTGCTGGTGCACCCAAACGAAGGAGTTTGTTGATGTTCCCTCCCGAGCCTACGATACGCACGCCTTGGTATTCTTTGGCGACTTCCTCCAGATAGCACTTGAAGGCGGCAAGCTCTTCGGGCAATACCTTACCGCTGAGCAGGCGGATCGTACCGATATTGAAAGACTGTGCTTGTACGAGCGTCCGCCCTTTGAGTAGGTTAAGCTCTGTACTACCTCCTCCGACGTCTACATATAGAAAAACATCGTCTTCCGATACCGAGAAACCATTAATCAAGTCGAAGGAAATAAGTTCCGCTTCTTCTCGCCCTCCTATGATCTCAATCCTGATGCCTGTTTTGTCGTAGATCTCTTGGGCAAGCTCCTCACTATTGCTAGCGTCACGCATGGCACTGGTAGCGCAGGCACGGTAGTCTACTACGTCGAAGATGCCCATTAGCTCTTTGTAGGCTTTCATTAGGCTGATGAGTTGCTTGCTTTTTTTCTTGCCGATACGCCCCTTGACGAATGCATCTTCTCCTAGACGCAGAGGGATACGAATGAGCTGTACCTTGGAGAGCTCTTCCTCGGCTTCCTCTGTGTTGAGGCATTTGATCAGTAGACGAACGGCGTTGGAGCCAATATCGATCCCAGCGTAATGTATTTTACTCATAAATTAGTTTTATTGACGATCCTCCAATAGTATTCGTATAATGTGCGCTGAGAGTCGAAGCGCTCGCCCGGATCTATGAACTCTCGCTTGGCTCTGCCTTCCATAGTATTGACGTTGTAGCCCTGCGCCGTATCGGCAATGCCGTATTCGACGATCATTCTTAGCTCTTGCTGTATGTCGGGGTCGTAGATCGGAGCCATAACCTCGATGCGCTTGTCTAGGTTGCGGGTCATCCAGTCTGTGGAGCCTACGAAGTAGCAGGGGTTGCCTGCGTTGGCGAAGATGTAGATACGAGAGTGCTCGAGGTAGCGGCCGATGATGCCGTTGATCGTGATGCGTGAGCTACAGCCCTCCACACCCGGTACGACGGAGCAGTTCCCCCTAAGGCATAGCTGCACATCGACACCAGCTTCTGATGCCTCGTACAGCTTGAGTACCATGCGCTCGTCTACAATATGATTGAGTTTGAGTTTGATGTAGGCCTCTTTGCCTGCTTGAGCATTTCTAATCTCTCGATTGATCAGATAATAGAGCCTGCGGCGCATATCGTTGGGAGCTACGAGTAACTCACGGAAGCGGACACTCAAGAATGGGCGCTCGATGAAGTCAAAAACCCTAAGTACATCGGCTGCGATGCCCTTGTGGGCAGTCAGGAGCATATAGTCGGTGTAGAGCTTGGCGGTACCCTCGTGCATATTGCCCGAACCGATGCAGGCAATAGAGCCTTGGCGCATCATGATGTGCACCATCTTGGAGTGTATCTTGAGCTTCTCGTGCCCGAAGACTACATTGACCCCCGAGTCCTGCATCTTTTTGCTCCAGTTGATATTGCTCTGTTCGTCGAAGCGAGCCAAAAGCTCTACCACGGCTGTAACTCGTTTGCCGTTTTGAGCCGCTGCCATCAGAGCTTTGACAACCTTCGAGTTCTGTGCCACTCGGTATAGAGAGATGCGAATCTCTGTAACGTCGGGGCTAATAGCCGCCTCACGTAGGACACGCAAAAAGTGGTCGAAGCTCTCGTAGGGGAAGTGAATACCAATGTCTTTTTTGAGGATTTGATGCAGAATACTGGTCGAGTATTGGAGTTCGCCGCTCTGTAGTGGAGGCTGAGTGGAGAAGCGTAGTCCCTTGCGCTCACAGTCGGGCAGGTGCATCAGATCTCGCATATTGTGGTAGCGCCCACCTCCGATGCGTGTATCTATCCCACCCAGCTCAGCAATCTCCGAGAGGCGATCTAGTGCAATCTCAGGCATAGCGGCATCGTAAACCAAGCGGATCGGCTCGCCTCGTTTACGGCGCTTGACCCCTTGCGAAACTTTCTCGATAACGCTACTGCGCAGATCCGCCTCGATCTCAATCTCCGAGTCTTTGGTGAACTTAAACGTGTAAGCCTCATACTTGCTGTATTTTAGCCCTGCGAAGATGTAGGGTAAGCAGTAGCGGAGCACATCGTCTATGAACATCAAGAAACTCTCGCCCGCCCTATCCGGTAGGCGAATGAAGCGCCCGTGCTCTCGTGTCGGGATCTCGATAATCGCTAGCTCGGTCGTGTGGTTGGCTTCCTCTGGGTGTAGCAAGACGATCAGATAGAGTGACTCCTTGAGGTGTTGTTCGGGAATGAAAGATGCACTGTTGAGAAAAATCGGGTTGGTTGATCCGCTCAGATGATTGATGTAGTAGCGACGTACTTGGTCGCCCTGCTCGTGTGTGAGCTCCTGTTCGTTTACGATGTGTATGTGGGCTGCATCTAGCTCGCCAATGAGCTGGCTGAGTGTTTGCTCAAACTGGGCAGAGTACTCCCTATTGAGGCGGCCAATCTTCAGTAGCGTGCTACGGGCCTGTAGACGTTCGTTGTCGGGTGCTCCAGACGAATACTCGGCAATGCGCCTAAGCGAAGCGATGCGCACCCGAAAGAACTCATCTAGGTTGTTGGAGTAGATACCTAGATAGTTGAAGCGCTCCAATAGAGGTATATCGGGGCGTTGAGCCTCGATGAGTAGACGGCGATTGAAGTACATCCAGCTCTCGTCACGAGGAATATAGGGGCAGCGCCCCCCAATCTTACGATGAGGCATAGGCTGTCGTGTGAGGTTAGGTTCGTTGTTGGCCCACTAGAGATCCGATCCGTCGAAAGCAAAGGGGAGCAGAGAGCGGCAGTCCTCCAAGACGAGTACCTCGCTCTGCCCTGCCAGTAGGATCTTATATGGGGCAAACCGTGTAGCAGTTTCTATAATTACTTGTCGGCATGAGCCACAAGGGGTAATCAGTGGTACGCGTCCCTCTTGGTTGAAGGCCACGATCATCAGCTCTTGGGGGGCTACATCGGGGTACTGTGCGCCTGCATAGAATAGAGCTGTTCGCTCGGCACAAGTGCCAGAGGGGTAGGCTGCATTCTCTTGGTTGGAGCCCGTGATGATCTGGCCATTCTCTAGCAGAACGGCCGCCCCTACATGGAAGCGACTGTATGGTGCGTAGGCTTTGTGAGCTGCCTCTATAGCCAAGCGCTCCATCTCTAGTCGAACGGGGCTAAGCGCCTCGTGTGGGATAATCTCGTAGGGTATATTGAGTTCTTTTTTCATAAAGCACCTGCTTAAACAATCTTTTCTACAAATATAGTCAATCCCTAGTATAGTTCTGGTTTGATGGCTGAGCCCTAGGCATTGATCGTCTAAGTGCGAGGAAAGATAATAGCCAAGCCTAGGTGTAGCTCAATGCTTCTTGGCTATTGGTCTTCGGCGATGCGATCTTGAATGGGGCTGTGAGAGCACGCCTAGTCTGCTCGATGTGCTACTAGCTCTGCCAAAGGAGGGGGGGAGGGGCTAGGTTGGTCTGCTTGTGGAGGAGGACAAAAGTGTATGCTAGTTGTTAAAAGGTGTGTATGAAAAAACAGGACGCGTTGTGTTTAGTGAGGGGGTTGAAGCCTATGAGGTTAGTCTTGATTGGCCAAATTGATGGGCATATTCTGGAGGATTAGTGGATCAATTTATCGAGATATCTCCACCAATTCGGACAGATTGATGGGAAGAAATCCTACAATATCGGCCATTTGAGTATAAATTCTCTCCTTGATTGTGTTTATATTATTGTTTATTAGCGAGTTGTGTTTGGGGCGTTTTTGAGGGTTGTTTTCTTGTGGCTAGACTTAGGTGCCCAAACGAGGTCAGACACAATACAGGGCCTGCTAGCGCCCAAATATGAGATCTGATGTTTTTGCTCCTAGTCGTCATGGACTTTCCCATCAATACTCTAAGCAATGAGCTAAAATATAAATTTCGAGGGTTACAAGGTTGTTTGCTGTCGTAGGCTTCGTCTGCCTTGTTGTTCCATTGGCTTGTAAGCTAAATGTCAATGCCCAAGAGATGAAAGATGTTCTTAGGGATAAGTGGCACCCGAGATTGCTCAAGCCCATAAGGAGATGATTTCAGTTGAGCAGCGAGCTGTCTATGTGGTTAGAGTAGTGGCTGGACAAGCTACTTCCGTACACAAAGTGCAGATGAACTAATGTAGTGGTAAGTGCCTCTACCTAGTCTAGGCATTCTGTAAATAAGAGTAGGGCTGTGTCTGAATGTAGATTCTGGCACAGCCCTACTTGTTTGTGGTAAATATCGCTCCGGCGAGTTATGGTTGGCTCTCTATCCTGCCGCATCTATGAGGCGCTGGGAGGTAAATCAAAGGTCAATACAATGATTTTATTTGATCGGGGGAAGGGCTATTGTGTTGCTGGATAGAGATTTAGCGAGGTTTTCTTTGTTCTGTGTAACAGTAGTTTGTGAGGCGTTGGTGTGAAAAAAGTTGCGTGGGGGCTTGTATATTCCAGAATAATGCCTACCTTTGCATCGTCAAAACATCGCGGAGTGGAGCAGTGGTAGCTCGTTGGGCTCATAACCCAAAGGTCGTAGGTTCGAGTCCTGCCTCCGCAACTAGGGCGAGTTTTACTCGGTTTGCGGAAGTAGCTCAGTTGGTAGAGCATAACCTTGCCAAGGTTAGGGTCGCGGGTTCGAGTCCCGTCTTCCGCTCAAGCTTAGATTGACTTTATCCACTTGGGGTAAGGTCAATTTTTTTTGTTTAGGCAGAGGCTTAGGGGGCTGGCTTAAATCGAATAAAGTTGTACCTTTGCCCCCTGTAATGGCTGAGTAGCTTAGTTGAATAGAGCGTCAGATTCCGGTTCTGAAGGTCGTGGGTTTGAGTCCCACCTCAGTCACTTATTTTTCTTCATTTTTGTGAGAGAGGGCGATGTGTCGAAATGCAAACTTCGGCATATCGCTTTCGTCTTCTGGGCGGTCTTGCTCCCTTATTCTAGAAGGCCTCTATGGGGTGCCTTGCTTTCCCGTAGGATCTAGTTTGTTGGCTGTCTTGAGGTCTTGGCTTGCTGCTTGGTTATCTCCCATCGCAAGGGCTATTTGCGCCCTCAGTCTATATAGAGGTGCCGATGCCGATGCGCCTGCTAGCTCGAAGGCTTTGTTGATGTCACGTACGGCATAGCCTCTCATGCCTCTAGCTAGATACAGTCGGGCTCGTCCTTCGTAGACTTCGGTCGACTTGGGTAGGCGTATGAGTAGATAGTCGTATAGGCGCTCAGCCTCATCGTACTTGGCTTGCTGGGTTTTGAGTAAGGCAAGGCCTATACGTGGTTTTAGGCTCTCTGGGTTGCTGTCAATGATCGTGTTTAGATCCGCCTCAGCCAGATCATACTCTTTAGTCAGCATATAGGTCATGGCTCTTTGGTAGCGATGCACCTCATTGGTTGGTTCCATAGACACCAGTAGAGAGTAGTCTGTGAGTGCTGCTTTGAGGTTGCCTAGGCTAACGAATAGACGAGCCCGATTGGCTCGAGTCGTTGTTTCTGTTGGAGCTAGCTCGAGTGCAGCACTGTAAGAGAGTAGCGCCTCTCTCGGTTTTTGCTGTAGTTCTTGTAGGCCACCGAGATTGTTTAGTAGCAGCGTATTGAGTGGGTGTTTTGGTTTGAGCTTAATGGCCCGTTTGAGGGTTTGCTCCGCCTCGCTGTACTTCCCTAGGTTGCCGTATCGGAAACTTGAGTCTATAAGCGCTTGGTAGAGATCTACACTATCTTGTTCTAGATTGCTCGCTTGGGCTATGGCCACTTGAGGAGGGCATAGCAGTGCTACGAGTACGGCAGTGAACCATACGTGTACTACGAGCTTGTATAGGGAGCAGTGGGTGTAGCCCACATAGTCGTTGATTTTTTTTAATTTTGTCAAACTATTCATTAGTTGTGGTAATTTATATTGTATAACGGATTTTACTGTATATAACGAAATAAAGGTATTGATAATTATGAAACCTATTCTCCTAGCAGGCGGGCTACCCACTATAGACTCCGCAACGAAGCATAGCACAGATTCGCTGTTGCATAATCTAACACGCCCTTTGATGGGCACTGGTAATAGCTGGGAGCAGATTGGGCAGGAGTGGCTAACTGGATTTATCAATTTCGGCATTCGGGTAGTACTGGCTGTCGTATTGTTTTTCTTGGGCCGTTTGGCCATCAAGTATCTTACCAAGTTTTTTAGGGCAACCATCGCCAAAAGAGCGGTTGAGGGGGTGGCTGCAACTTTGCTAGATTCGCTTTTCGTAGCTATTCTATACATCGTATTAGGTATTAGCATAGCAGTCCTTTTGGGGGTTAAATCTGTTTCCTTTGCTGCGGTTTTGGCTTCTATGGGTTTGGCCATTGGTATGGCTCTTAGTGGTCAGCTCCAGAATTTGGCAGGAGGTGTGATCTTGATGGTGACTAAGCCCTTCCAGATAGGAGATTTTATCGAGGCACAAAATGAGAGTGGAACGGTTCAGGCCGTAACACTCTTCCATACACGTATCTCTACGCCCGAGAATAAAATGATTTTTATTCCCAATGGTATCTTGAGTTCGGGCGTTGTGATTAACTATTCGCATGCCTCTACTAGGCGTGTAGAGTGGATATTCGGCGTAGAATATGGGCAAGACTTCGAGGAGGCTAAGCAGCTTCTAGAGCATTTGATCAATAGTGATACTCGTGTTTTACAAGAGCCCGTACGTCCTTTCGTAGCTCTCAAAACACTCAATGCAAGCTCTGTGGACTTGGTTGTCAGAGCATGGGTGAAGAGTGAGGAGGTGTGGGACGTCTTCTTCGACTACAATCGTAGAGTGTATGCCGAGTTTAATAAGGCTGGCATAAACTTTCCGTTCCCTCAGCTTACGGTGCATCAAGCCGGTAAGTAGGAGTTTTCAGAGGCATAGGTCAAACTATGTATTTCTGTAAACTTGGTTTAATATATCTGAGAGATTAATTTTACCTTTGTTCTCGAAATAATTCATATTCAATTACCAAAAGGGTAATATATTATGGATACAACGAAAATTATTCTAGCTACCATACAGGGAGAAGACAGACCTGGCGTTACGGCCTCCCTGACAGAGATTTTGGCTATGTACGATGCCTTTATCCTAGACATCGGTCAGGCCGATATTCACAATAACCTAAACCTTGGAATTCTCTTCCAGACGACGGAGGAGGCATCAGGGGCGATCCTCAAGGATTTGCTTTTCAGAAGTTATGAGCTTGGGGTCAAGATTCGTTTTCGTCCTATCACAGAAGAAGCCTATACCCACTGGGTTAGTATGCAGGGTAAGAACCGCTATATCATAACGCTAGTAGCTCGCAAGATTACGGCTCAGATGATCGCTAGCGTTACTCGCATCAGCGCAGCACAGGGATTGAATATAGATGATATTAAACGTCTAACTGGGCGCATCTCTCTTCGCCCAGAGGAGAATGCTCCTCTGGCTAGTGTGGAGTTCTCAATGAGAGGTACTCCGTCGGATATCGTTGGCTTGCAAAAGGCTTTCGTAGAGCTATCGGCAGAGCATGCTATGGATATATCTTTTCAGAGAGAGAGCATGTATAGACGCACCCGCAGGCTTATCTGTTTCGATATGGACTCTACCCTGATCCAGACCGAAGTCATAGATGAGCTGGCCGAGAGGGCTGGCGTAGGTCAGCAGGTGCGAGAGATCACAGAGAGCGCAATGAGAGGTGAAATAGACTTTACCGAGAGCTTCCGTAAGAGGGTAGCTCTTCTTAAAGGCTTAGACATCTCAGTGATGCAAGATATAGCAGAGAATTTGCCCATTACCGAGGGTGTGGAGCGATTGATGAAGACACTCAAGTTAGTTGGCTTCAAGATTGCTATCCTCTCGGGAGGTTTCACGTTCTTTGGTAATTATTTGAAAAATAAGTTTGGTGTGGACTATGTTTATGCCAACGAACTAGAGGTTGAGAATGGTAAGCTAACTGGTCGATACTTGGGAGAGGTCGTAGATGGCAAACGTAAGGCAGAGCTTCTGCGCTTGCTAGCTCAGGTTGAGGGGGTAGATCTACAGCAAACAGTTGCTGTCGGTGATGGAGCCAACGATTTACCTATGCTCTCTATCGCAGGGCTAGGTATTGCTTTCCATGCCAAGCCCAAGGTCAAAGAAGGCGTTAAGCAGCACATTAGCACGGTTGGTCTAGATGGCCTGTTGTACTTTTTAGGCTATAAAGACTCTTTATTGGATATGTAAACAAAAAGATTAGTTATGCTCAAACACGTAGTTTTATTTTCGCTTGATGGTTTTGAAACACAAGAGGAGAAGTTGATTGTTTTGGCAAAAATCAAGTTAGAGCTAGAGCGTTTGCCTGAGTCAATTTCTGCACTCAGATCAATGAAAGTAAGTGTAAACGAAAACCCCAAAGAGTCCTACGACTTCATGTTGGAGGCTTTGGTTGAGAGTATCGAAGCTCTTCCTTTGTATGCTGATCATCCAGATCACGTTGAGGTGGTACGTAGTTTGATTAAGCCCTATCTCAAGGCTCGGGCTTGTGTAGACTATTCGGTAGAGTAGGAGTGTGATTTGATATTAATGTATCGGTAATTCTAAATAATCAACAACATGAATTTTTTTTCTAAAATTATTGCATCGGTGCTTCTACTAGGAGCGTCGGTAGCTAGTCTTAGTGCTCAGTTCGATCAGCTACGCTATCGAGCAGAAGGAGGGGTGACAGCTTCACGAGTATCTGGAGTGGGGCATCCTTCCAAACCATTCTTGCTCGGCTTTAGGCTGTCTGGTCAAGTGGTACTTCCTTTTAGATATAGCAATTTCGCCCTGCAAACGGGTCTGACACTTACGAACAAGGGGGAGAACTCGAACTTCTACGTCGAGGACACCTCGATTGGGTATTCTGGGGGTAGGTTTACTCTCTCCGAAGAGAGCAGCCTAGGTTTTATGTATCTTTCCCTCCCATTGGAAGTGTCGTATAGACTTAATATCAATGCGCTAAACAAGATCTACTTGGCTGTTGGCCCATCGTTCAACTATGCTCTGTCTGGCGCAATCAATGGCCTTAAAGCTCCCGGGATCAGTAAGAGCTATGATGTGTTTGGTCAGAAATTATTCAAGAGATTTGAAGTTAGCCTTGGTGCCAGCGCTATGTATGCATATAGAGATTTCTATATCAAGGTTGGTGCCGAATATGGTCTTACTACGATCGACGATCAGCACCGTGTGCTGATCCTTAACGATCGATACAGAGTATCTCCGTTTGCTAACGATCGTTCACGCCATGCGCTTGTCTACGCTACTCTAGGTTATCAATTCTAGTCGATAGGTAAGAGGGACTCAGTCATATCTGAGCGATATGTCACAGAGGGTCTGCACCGCAATAAAGATTGCGGTGCAGACCCTCTCTCTGTTTCCAAGAAACAGAAGCGAATAGCTGTGAGCTATAAATAATTATCTTTGCGGAAAGAAGATTGTATTATCTAAAGACTTAAAGAAAATGATCAAGTATCAAGATCTAACCTCAGGGAGTAACTTCTTCCTTATGGCTGGTCCCTGTGCTATAGAAGACGAAGCTATGGCACTACGCATAGCAGAGCATATTACACGCATCACAGAGCGTCTTGGTATTCCCTATATTTTCAAAGGTTCCTACCGCAAGGCCAATCGCTCTCGCGTAGATTCTTTCACGGGTATAGGCGACGAGCGGGCCCTGAAGATATTGGCTAAGGTGCGTGAAACCTTCGATGTGCCAGTGGTGACGGATATCCACGAAACGGTAGAGGCCGAGATGGCTGCCGAGTATGTAGATGTCTTGCAGATCCCTGCATTTCTATGCCGTCAGACCGACCTAATCGCTGCAGCTGCCCGCACAGGCAAGATGGTTAATATCAAGAAAGGGCAGTTCCTCGGAGCTTCGGGTATGGAGCACGCCGCACGCAAGGTTACTGATATGGGGAATAATCAGGTTATCCTCACGGAGCGAGGCAATAGCTTCGGCTACTCGGACCTTGTTGTGGACTTTACCAACATTCCTACTATGCGTGCGACGGGCTTCCCCACGGTGATGGATGTGACGCACTCATTGCAGAGGCCTAATCAGTCTAGTGGGGTGACGGGAGGCAAGCCAGAGTTGATAGAAACAATTGCCAAGGCCGCTATCGCAGTGGGGGCTGATGGCTTGTTCATCGAAACACACCCAGAGCCAGCCATTGCCAAGAGTGATGGTGCTAATATGCTTCGTTTGGATCTACTCGAGGGGCTACTCGAGCGTTTGGTTCGCCTGCGTCAGGCTATTATTTAGGTTAAGTCGATGAAGATATTTCGTATTTTGTCATTGGTCTGTGCCTTGGGGCTTAGTAGCCTCGCTACAGCTCAGACGGATCAGCTCTCTAGCTACATCAAGAGCTGCCCGCTGATTACGGACGCTCAGCGTACTCAAGCCTTACAAGACTTAGAGCAGAGAGAGCTTTTGCCCAAAGGGGTGACAAGCTATACCATAGCTACGAGCGATCTGAGCCGCTTGTCGATCAAGCTATTCCCTATGCTCAACGGTACGCCGCTAGTTCTAGTGATTGAGAGTGTAGATGCGCCTATTAAGGATAGCAGTCTACGTAGCTATTCGCCTAGCTGGCAGGAGCTCCCTCAGGTTAAGCTTTTCGATCGAGAACCTCTGCGCCCACTGATACTTGAGCGTTGGGGTATGCGTGCAGGGCAATATGTAGAGCAGCGCCTAGGGCAGTTGCTCTATCCCCTTCATCTAGAGATGTCGTGGGTCGAGGGTGAGCAAGATTTGCTGAGCGTTAGGCCTATTCTGCCGCTTACTCTGAGCGACAAGGAGCACGAGGAGTTGGTATCTGTGGCAGAGCAACGCCCCGAGCTACTCTATCGGTGGAATGGTTCGCAGATGGTACTACAACCTGCGTTACCTAAGTAGTAGGATTAGCAAACTCAAACGGAGATGAAGATGAAAGTAAAGTATGTCGTCCTAGGGGCTGTTCTGCTGATCTTGGCTCTGATCGGTGGTTTCTGGCTGATGCTCGACCGTGAGCGAGAGCAGTTTGAGCGAGAGAAGGAAGAGCTGGCACAGCTACAGAAAGAGGCTATGCAGGAAGAGCTGGACAACCTCTCGGACGAGTATGAGCATCAATACAATAAGCTTACGCTTAATGGGCGGGAAACTTCGTTTAACCTAACCAATGATTCGCTTATTCGGCAGCTCAATGGTGAGCGTGCCAAGGTGGATAGACTGCTGGAGGAGCTCAATCAAGTCAAGACGACCAATGCTGCTCGCATTGCTCAGCTAAGTAGGGAGGTGGGTACACTGCGCAAGGTGCTCAAGACTTACGTTGTGCAGATCGACTCGCTACACGCAGCTAACCAGCGACTCAGGGAGGAGAATAAGGCTGTCAAGGCAGACTTCCAGCGAGCCACGAGTGAGGTTAGGCAGTTAGCATCGCAGAGGAGCGAACTGGCCGATAAGGTCACATTGGCTGCAAAGCTTGATGCGACAGCAATACATGTAGCAGCTCTGGATAAGAAAGGCAAGGCAACTAAAAAGATTGGTCGTGTGGAAACCCTGCAAGTGAGCTTCCGTGTGGCCAAGAATATAACGGCAGAGGTTGGCGTGAAAACCTTCTATGCTCGACTTGTGATGCCTAACGATGAAGTTATGCTCAAGGCTGGAGCAGGTAATTTCTCTTTCGAGGGCAAGTCAATTCCTTTCTCCATGCGCAGAGAGGTTGAGTACAATGGCGAAGAAACTCCCATAGTCATGTACTGGAATGTGGAGGAAGCTCTCCAGCCGGGTGCTTATCGTCTGATGCTCTTCGAGAGTGGGAACTTGATTGGGTCACATACATTCTCTCTTTAGAGAACCAATTAACTAGAAAAGGGGGCTGTGTCAAAATTTATTTTTGGCGCAGCCCCCTTTTAAGATATCTCAGGCTGTGCAAGCTACAAGGCACTAAGACTGAGGCTGACGAGGAAGTCCGTGCGGAGGAAAGGGAGCATACCAAAGTATGTGATTGAAACCAAATGTCGTGGCAACACAGCAGCTTGTTTATTTTATTATGACACACCGCCTCTAGCGTATGCCAGAGTGCGAAGTGCATATGCTAGTGTGTAGTATCAGATACCAACCATAATATATTTAAGTGAGGCCTAATGTGCATGGAGAGCTTAGGCTTCTTTCTTCTTTTTAGTTAAGTAGTGTAAAATATTCGTGGGGATATTTCGTAGTATGGGTCAGTCGTTTGTAGAGGGTGAACAGAGTGCATTGGGGAAATTGATGGGAAGGCTTTTGAGGATTGCTGGGCTAATCCTCGGCGAAGTGTCCGTCAATTCTCAAAGATTAATGGGAAGAAATCCGCAGAAGTTGGCTGCAAATACTTGACGTCTATTTAGTGTTTTATTTATGTGTTTGGTTTGTAGTGCTTTGTGATTGTCCTGTTCTAGGCAGTCTTTTGTGCCTATCTAGGGCGAGGCACCCAAGTGCCAGCGGACGTAACCTAGAGCCTGTAAGAGGGCAAATACGAGGTTTAGACTTTGGGCTCCGAGCAGTGAGTGGGTTCCCATCAACATTCTGAAAACTGACCTAAAATATAAATTTTGGGGTTCTTGAATAATCCTGTCATTGCTGGAGTTTTTATCTCCTACCGCTCTCTGATCCCGTCGCCCGAGTATCCCCAGTGGCCTAGTCGTAGGTGAGAGTCGTACCTAGCCCTATCACACTTGTAAACACAAGTGGTCTAGGCTATAGTGCTACATTTACCTTATCGAAAACCTTCTTATCTTTGTGCTAAATAAATTGAATAAAGTAAATAGATGCAATACAAGATGCTCGCTCAGATGGGCGAATATACAGAGCTGATGAAACGGACGATTGCGGTCCCGGGTCGTTGGCGTATGTTTTATCGATCTCTCGTGAGAGAGATATACGAACTTGGGGTCAATTCCCTTGGCATCGTTTTTATTATATCGTTTTTTATTGGTGCAGTTATTACCATTCAGTTATCCATCAATATCTCAAGTCCGCTTATCCCTAAGTTCACGATTGGTTACTCTGCTCGTGAGATTATCCTATTGGAGTTCTCCTCAACGGTGATGTGCCTTATTTTGGCTGGTAAGATTGGGTCTAGTATTGCCTCGGAGCTAGGGACTATGCGTGTCACGGAGCAGATAGATGCTCTTGAGATCATGGGGGTAAACTCTGCCAATTATTTGATATTGCCCAAAATCACAGGCTTGATGCTCTTCATACCCATTCTCTCCATCTTCTCCATGATTACGGGGATAGGGGGAGGCTACTTGGCGACCTATGTCGTGGATAGTTTGCCGACGAAGGATTTTATTTATGGGCTACAACTGATGTTCAATGCCAAGTTCATCGGTCACTCGATCATCAAGTCGCTCGTGTATGCTTTTATCATTTCGTCAGTAGCTTCTTACCATGGCTATTGTGTCAAGGGTGGAGCACTGCAGGTAGGCTCGGCGAGTACGCAGGCCGTAGTGCGTAGCAGTGTCCTTATTCTGCTCTTTGATGTTATCCTCACCGACTTGATGCTCACTTAATCTAGCGGAATACAAGAATGATAGAAGTTAAATCACTACATAAGAGCTTCGATGGTAAGGAGGTCCTCCGGGGTATTGATGCAGTTTTTGAGGCAGGTAAAACCAATCTAGTGATTGGGCGCAGCGGAGCAGGTAAGTCTGTTTTCGTCAAGTGTATGATTGGGCTCTTCCAGCCTAGTAGTGGGGAGATCCTATACGATGGGCGTAACATTGCAGCGATGACTAAGCAGGAGCTCGTACAGCTACGCCGTGAGGTGGGTATGCTCTTCCAAGGGTCGGCTCTGTTTGATAGTATGACGGTGCTGGAGAATGTAATGTTCCCTATGGAGATGTTCTCTACCGACCCTGTGCATGTCTATAGAGCCAAAGCAATGGAGCTACTCGAGCGTGTTGGGCTTACCGAGGCTGTGGGGCGTTACCCGAGTGAGATTAGTGGAGGTATGATGAAGCGCACGGCCATCGCTCGAGCCTTGGCACTCAACCCTAAGTATCTATTCTGCGACGAGCCCAACTCGGGTCTAGACCCTAAGACAAGCAAGGTAATTGACCTGCTTATTCGGGAATTGACTCAGGAGTACGGCATCACGACGATTGTCAATACCCATGATATGAATACTGTGCGTACCATTGGTGATAAGATTATCTACATCAATAGAGGACGCAAAGAGTGGGAGGGAAGTAGTGAAACGATCGAGAGTACTGGTACTCAAGGACTGCTGCACTTCATCAATGCAGGCTTGGATACCGAGTAATCGGCCAAATTAAAGTATATAGACTAAGATGACTAAGAAAACCTCAATAATTAAGCACTTGATCCTCATGGTTGTGGTCAGCATACTGATTTTGCTGGGGACTATGTGGGGGCTCAAGATCTACACCCGACATCAAGACAATGTGCGGGTTCCTAACATTATCGGTAAGAGCCTAAGTGAGGCATACAGCCTATTGGAGGGTACCAATCTGCGCTACGAAGTCGTAGACTCACTCTATGACAAAAACCGTAGGCCAGGGACTATCGCAGAGCTAATCCCTGCAGCAGGAGCTTCGGTTAAACCTGGGCGTATCATCTTCCTTAAGACTTATGCGTCGTCCCCTATGCGTTACTCGGTGCCATACGTCAAGGATATGTCTGTACGTCAGGCTCGAGCCCTACTCCGAGGGTTGGGCTTTGAGAATATCACAGAGCGCATCGTGCCGGGCGAGCATCTTGAGCTATGCGTTGGCCTAGAGCTCAAAGATGGGCGACCTATCGAGGCGGGAACCATGATCGCCAAGGAAACGCCTATCGTGATGCTCATCACGGGTGTCGTACGCGACACGCTCTCGACTCGGGACCTGATCGAGGACTACGAGTATATGGGAGAGCTTTCAGGTACCGATAGTACCGTTCGGGTCAAGCCAGCCAAGCGAGATACAACAGATACTCCCGACGACTGGTGGTAATGATGACGACAGACAAGGCAATGTCTATGGACGATGAGTTGCAAGCGTGGGCCGATGAGCTTATTGAGCAGGATCTCGGGCTTGATGATAGTGAGGACGAAGCCGAGTACCTAGGTCTAGAGGCTAGCGATCAGCTCTACGAGCACTATCGTGTAGTGGCAGATCCGGGGCAGAGCTTGCTGCGTGTGGATAAGTTCTTGGCCGACCGAATGGTCAAGACAACCCGTAGCCGCATCCAGCAGGCCGCAGAGGCTGGTTACATCTTCGTCAATGGCAAGCCCGTCAAGAGCAACTATCGGGTTAAGCCCTTGGACGTAGTGACCCTACAGCTACGCCGGCCACGTAGGGAGATCGAGATTATAGCCGAGGATATACCACTGGATATCGTTTATGAAGACGCAGACCTATTGGTGATCAACAAGCCTGCGGGCCTCGTGGTGCACCCCGGGCATGGCAACTATACGGGTACGCTAGTCAATGCTCTGGCCTATTACCTCAAGGACGACCCGCACTATGACCCCAGCGATCCTCGCCTAGGGCTTGTGCATCGTATAGACAAGGATACGAGTGGTCTGCTTGTAGTGGCTAAACGAGCAGAAGCCAAGGCACATCTGAGCCGCCAGTTCTTCAACAAGACGACACATCGCTCCTATCGTGCCCTCGTTTGGGGGCGCTTCGATCAGGACGAAGGACGCATCGAGGGGAATATCGGTAGAGATGACCGAGATCGCCTACAGATGGCTGTTTACCCCGTAGGGAGCGACAAAGGGAAGCCCGCTGTAACGCACTACAAGGTGCTGGAGGAGCTGGCCTATGTGAGCTGGGTGGAGTGTAGGCTCGAGACGGGCCGCACGCACCAGATACGTGCTCACATGAAGCATATTGGGCATACACTATTTGCGGACGAGCGGTACGGAGGGGACAAACCTCTATGGGGCAATCAGTTTAGCAAATACAAGCAATTCGTCGCCAACTGCCTCTCTATCTGTCCTCGTCAAGCTCTGCATGCTAAGACTCTTGGCTTCGTGCATCCCACAACGGGCGATGAGCTGCTATTCGATTCCGATTTGCCAGACGACTTGGCTACTCTGCTTGAGCGTTGGCGTGTCTATGCTAGAGGGGTCGATGAGGTCTAGATAGACGGTATCAACAATGTAAATTATATACTTAGATGAGAAAAGAAAGATTAGTTTATGCTTGCTTCGTGACTTTGCTTCTGGCGATGGTCGCTTGCAATACGAGTAAGCCAGTTGAGGGGTATGTGATCTCAGGAAGCATTTCGGGTGCCAAGGATGGAGATAGTGTTTTCATCGAAATCATCGACAATATGGAGCTTACTCGTTTGGATACAGCTATTATTCAGAGTGGGAAGTTTACCTTCTCGGGGCGTCAGGATTCGATCGAGCTACGCTACATATCCTGCATTACAGATGAAGATGCTTTCAGCGTACCGTTCTTCTTGGAGAACGGAGAGATCTCCATGTCTATCTCTTCTGATGAAGTGAAGGTAACTGGCACCAAGACCAATGATATACATCAGACCATACGCAGTAAGATGACTCAGGCTCTTAGACAAATGAATGCTGTTGCTTCCGATACTACACTCAATGAGGAGCAGTACAACGAACGGATGGATTCGGCGGAGATGATGTATGACCAAGCGATCAGGCAAGGAATGAAGGAGAATATGGACAACCCTGTGGGCATATACTTCTTTAAGCAACAGTATTTCGATAACAGTTTGTCGGAGAACCTTCTTCTATTCGATATGATCCCCGACAAATATCTCAGCGATCCTGACCTCCAGGGTATGAAGCAACAGATGGAGCAACGGAAGAAGACAGATGTCAATGTCCGCTTCACAGACTTATCCTTGCAGACGCCCCAAGGGCAGATGGTTCAACTATCGGATTATGTAGGCAAGGGCAAGCCCGTCCTTCTAGACTTCTGGGCTAGTTGGTGTGGCCCATGTCGTCAGGCTATGCCAGACTTGGTGCGTATTTACAAGGATTATGCAGGTAAGCTAGAGATCGTAGGCATCTCGCTGGATGAAGATACTGAGTCTTGGCAGAAGGCTATTGAGAAGCTAGAGATCACTTGGCCACAAATATCCGACCTGAAGGGCTGGCAGAGTGAAGCAGTGCTAAAGTATGGTATTCACTCTATACCACATACCTTGCTTATTGATGGTAATGGTATCATCATTGCACGTGATATACACGGAGATCCTCTAGTCAATAAGCTAAGAGAGCTATTCGACTAGGCGTATATTGCAGGGTTTATCAACAAGGGGGCTGGGTCAAAATTATTTTTTGGCTCAGCCCCTTTTAGATGTTTCAGAATCTGCAAAATGCAAAGGACCAAGGCTGAGGCTGACGACGAAGTCAGTGCGTAGCAAAGGGACCATACTAGAGTATGTGACCAAAGCCGACGCCTCAAGCGATGTCGTTGCTTGTGTGAGATGCTACACGGTTTATTTACCTCGGTTTATGGCGACATCCTAGGCACCTATTGTTACATCTTCATGCTATCAGCCTCGTAGCTAGTAAAGTATTTGCATATCCCCCTTCCTATTTCCAGATAAATTTTAGCTGTAAATAAATACACAGGATCAGATTTATGTCGGATATTAAAATTGCATGGCGTTTGTTTTGCTTATTTTGCCTATTGTTGGTAATTTAGCTCTCGGATAATGAGAGAGTTTGTCTCTTGTAGGTATTTACTTAAACAGAGTTACAGAGTATGAAGGTCGGATTGTTTATTCCATGCTACGTCAATGCGGTGTATCCGCACGTAGGCATTGCGACGTACAAGCTGCTCACCTCGCTAGGCTTAGATGTAGAGTATCCCCTCAACCAGACTTGTTGTGGCCAACCTATGGCCAATGCAGGCTACCAGCATCAAGCACGCAATTTGGCTACCCGTTTCGAGAAGCTATTTGAGGGCTTCGATGTGATTGTTGGCCCATCTGCGAGTTGTGTGGCGTTTGTCAAAGAGAATTACCCGAATATTTTGGGCAAAGAGGCGCATCTGTGCCAGACACCGGGTCTTATCAAAGACGTTATTGAGTTCCTCCATGATGATCTCAAAATCAGTTCCCTAGCATCTTCATTTCCGCACAAGGTGAGCATTCACAATAGTTGTCATGGTGTGCGAGAGCTGCATCTCTCTACTCCGAGCGAGCGCAACCTGCCCTATATGAATAAGATCAGGGCACTGCTTGAGCTCGTGCAGGGCATAGAGGTAGTGGAGCCAGAGCGTATAGACGAGTGTTGTGGCTTTGGTGGTATGTTTTCTGTCGAGGAGCCAGAGGTTTCGGGCTGTATGGGCCGTGACAAGGTACTCGATCACATGAAGACGGGCGCTAGATACATCACTGGGAGTGACAGTTCCTGTCTGATGCATATGCAGGGCGTTATAGACCGAGAGAAGTATCCGATACAGACTATTCACGCAGTAGAAATCTTAGCAGCTAACCTATGAGTACTTCACATGCCAAGGCGGCAGCTCGATTCCTAGAGAATATGCCGCGCGCTCAGTGGCACGACCAAGCATTGTGGTTCGTGCGTCAGAAGCGAGATAATATGAGCAAGCAGGTCCCCGAGTGGGAAGATTTGCGTCAGATGGGGCACGACATCAAGAGGTATAATGTGACGCATCTGGCAGATTTGCTTGAGCAATTTGAAGAGAATGCCAAGCGCAATGGTGTTGTGGTGCATTGGGCAGCAGATGCTCACGAGCACAATCGGATCATTCATGGTCTGCTCAGTAAGCATGGCGTCAAGAAACTTGTCAAGAGCAAGTCGATGCTCTCGGAGGAGTGTGACCTCAACGACTACCTGCACGAGCGGGGGATCGAGGTCGTCGAGACTGACCTCGGGGAGCGTATCTTGCAACTTATGGATGCTAAGCCAAGCCATATTGTGATGCCTGCTATCCACATCAAGCGCCAAGAGGTGGGGACGCTTTTTGAACAAAAGATGGGCACGGAACCGGGTAATAGTGATCCTACCTATCTTACCCATGCCGCCAGACACAGTCTTCGAGAGGAGTTTATCCACGCCGATGCTGCTATGACGGGGGGGAACTTCGCCATAGCACAGACTGGCGAGGTCGTGGTCTGTACCAATGAAGGTAATGCCGATATGGGTATGTCTTGCCAGAAACTCAATATCTGTGCTTTCGGTATTGAGAAGGTTATTCAGAGCCTTGATCAACTCGCTGTGTTCACACGTCTGTTGGCACGCTCGGCCACAGGACAGCCTTGTACGACCTACACTTCCTCTTTTCGCAAACCTCAGCAGGGAGGGGAGCTACACTTCGTCATCGTAGACAATGGCCGTAGTGATATTCTAGGCAACCCAGAGCATGATAAGATGCTCAACTGCATACGTTGCGGGGCTTGTATCAATACATGTCCAGTCTATCGACGCTCAGGTGGTTATTCTTATAGCTACTTTATTCCGGGGCCTATCGGGGTAAATCTTGGTATGCTCAAAGATCCTCGCAAATACTCTGGCAATGTTTCTGCTTGCTCGCTCTGCCTATCCTGCTCCAATGTTTGTCCCGTCAAGATTGACCTTGGCGAGCAGATCTATCGTTGGCGTCAGAATTTATCTTCGCTCGGTGTAGCCAACAAGGAGAAGAAGGCTATGTCTAGTGGTATGAAATTCCTAATGCAGCGACCAAGCCTATTCAACACGGCTCTACGTCTAGCTCCCGTAGCCAACAACTTACCTCGGTTTATGCTCTACAATAGCCTAAATGCTTGGGGCAAGCATCGCGAACTGCCTAAGTTTGCTAGTCAGAGCTTTAACGATTGGTGGATTAAGAACCAGAAAAAATAACAGCTATGTCACAGGAAGCTAAAGATAAAATACTCGCCAACATCCGCCGACATACACGGCACCAAGAGCCGCATCCAGATTTGGAGCACTTTAAGGCGACGAGGTACGAGGACAAAGTAGCTCAGTTTATCAAAATTACTGAGGCTGTCGGTGGTAAGGTCGTTCAGGTTAAGCCAGAAGATGAGTTAGGGACTATTATTCGTAGTCTATACCCGGAGGCAGAGCGATTTATTAGTGATTTGACGCTCTCTCCTCTAGTCTGCACCTCACCACGAGATGCTAGCTCGGCGATCGAAATGAATGGCACGGATGTAACGGTTACGACCTCACCCCTTGGGGTTTGTGAGAATGCGTGTGTGTGGGTGGAGCAGACCGAGGAGTGGCGTGCTCAGTTCTTCATAGCAGAGAACCTTATAATTATTTTGGATAGAGCCAACCTCGTACATAATATGCACGAAGCCTATCAGAGGGTTAAGGGGTTTAATCCGCAGACACCTTTTTCAGGGTTCATTAGTGGCCCATCCAAGACGGCAGATATCGAGCAATCTCTCGTCATGGGAGCGCACGGAGCTAGAGGGCTGACGGTGCTATTGCGCTAGTTGCACGGCGATAATCTTATATAAGAAAGGCGGTGCGTCGAGAGCTAATCTCGACGCACCGCCTTTTTATGTTTGTGTATGCGCATTGCAGGCTCCTATGACCATCATTCCTATTCCTCATGCCAAAGCTGTGATCGAGAAACACGTCGTCAGCGTGCCTCCCTCCTGCGGTTCCTATTCACAGGCCCTTGAGGAATATGACTTTGCCTAGGTTGGCGCAATGCTCTCTGTGTACGTTTCAATTCACGCATCCCGCACGGGATGCGACAGTTTAGGCACAAAGATATAGTATTTATGCGGGCTACAAGCCTATAAAATGAGACTATTGCGCAATGCGCCGCTCAAAGTTTCTTGTATCTTTCTCGGTGTTTTTTGCGTGTTTGAGCGGCTTGGGGAGCCTTGAATACTATCCCCC